>UQSK01000034.1 GCA_900543605.1 uncultured Collinsella sp. | reverse complement strand
ACGTTGCCGCAGGCGTTGACCGAGACCACGGCGCCCACCTTGATGGGGCCGAGCGCCACGGCGGCAGCGCCAAGGCCGGCCTTCATGCAGGTAGCGGGGCCCATGAGCTTACCCACGGTAGCGCCCGTGCCGGCGCCCACGTTGCCCTGTTCGAGCTTGGTGGGGGTGTTGTCGAGTGCTTCGCGCACGGCGGCGATGCCGGCCTCAATGTCGGGACGCACGGTGGGATCGCCAAAGGCGAGGTCGAAGATACAGCTCGAGCACACGATAGGCACCTGCGTGGGGCCGACGGGAAGGCCGATGCCGCGGCTCTCAAGCTCGCGAGCGACGCCGCTTGCGGCCTCGAGGCCAAAGGCCGATCCGCCTGAAAGGCAGACGGCGTGGACCTTGTCGACGGTGTTCTCGGGTCGCAGCAGGTCGGTTTCGCGCGATGCCGGGGCACCGCCGCGAACGTCAACGCCGCCGGTGGCGCCCTTGGGTGCCACGATTACGGTGCAACCGGTGCCGGCCTCCTCGTCAGTATAGTTGCCATAGCAAAAGCCATCGACATCGCAGACGTCAATGGCCTCGAGCAGTGTATCCATGTTTAACTCCTATCGGTTTTCCGCCGCGCCTTGTGCCCGGTCGGGATCCGTACGGTACGCCAAAATTGTAGGCGCTGGGGAATACCCAGCGCCAGATGCAATTACGAGAGTTTTTGAATCGCGCGCGCGACGCGGGCGATGGGTAGGCCCACCACGTTATAGAAGTCGCCCGAAATATCGTGCACGAGCATGCGTCCGCCTGTGCCCTGAATGCCGTAGGCGCCGGCCTTGTCCATGGGCTCACCCGAGGCGACGTAGCGCTCGATCTGTTCGTCGGTGAGCTCGTAGAACGTCACGTCGGTCACATCGACAAAGGACAGGCTCTCGGCGGCATGCGGGGCTGTAGCGTCGCCGGCTTTAACGATGCAGACGCCGGTTGCAACCTGGTGCGTGCGGCCCGAAAGCTCACGGAGCATGGTGCGCGCCTCGTCCTCGGTTGCCGGCTTGCCCAGAATCTTGCCGTCAAAGGTGACGATGGTGTCGGCCGCGACCGTCAGCTCATTGGGCTCGGCATACTCGGCAGCAACGGCAGCCGCCTTGGCGCGTGCCAAGCGCTCGACAAGCGTGAGCGGGGTCTCGCCATCAAAGGGCGTTTCGTCGATATCCGCGGGAATCACGCGAATGTTGTAGCCTGCCTCGCGCATCAGCTCTATGCGGCGCGGCGATTGCGAAGCCAAAATCATAGTTGGATGCCCTCGGCGACCTTCTCGACGGCCTTGTCGCCGGCGAGTGTGCGCAGCAGCTCCAATGCAAAGGGGAGTGACTGTGCCATGCCGCTGGCAGTGATGATGTTGCCGTCTTGCGTGACCTTCTCGCCGGTATAGGCGCCTTTGGGGAAGCTTTTCTCAAAGCCAGGGAAGCACGTGGCATGGCGCCCCTCGAGCAGGTCGAGCTCGCCCAGGATAAACGGGGCGGCGCAGATAGCGGCGACGTGCTTGGTCGCGGCGAACTCGCAGACAACGTCGCAGACGCGCTGATCGGCGCGCAGGTTGGTGGCACCGGGTAGGCCGCCGGGCAGCACGACGCAGTCGTACTCGTCAAAGTCGATCTCATCAAAGAGCGCGTCGCAGGTCACGGGGATCTGCAGCGAGCTTACGACCTCACGCGTGGGCATGATCGAGACGAGCGTGGCGCGCACGCCGCCGCGACGCATGACATCGACCATGGTCAAGCATTCAATAGTTTCAAAGCCATCGGCGGCGAGAACGGCAACGCTGGGCATGAGGGTTCCTTTCATAGGCGGCATACAATTAGCCGTCTTATACCCCGAAGACCTCCGCTTGCCACGCTCGATTTCCCAATGATTTTTCTGAGCAACGATTAAGTGGCTAGTTGCGCCTAAGGTGGACGACGGTCTCGCAGTGGAAGGTTTGCGGGAACAGGTCGACTGGCGTGATCTTTACGGGGGAGAAGGTGCCTTCTTCGACAAAGCGTTTGAGATCGCGCGCCAGGGTGGCCGGGTCGCAGCTCACGTAGGCGACATCGCGAGCACTCGTGCTGGCGATAAGGTCGATCGCTTCGGGGGCGAGGCCTGCGCGCGGCGGGTCGACCACCAAGACGTCGGCATCCTGGTCGGGGAACTCGCGCACCGCGTCTCCGCCAATGACGTCGACGTTATCAAGCTTGTTGATCTCCAGGTTACGGCGCAGGTCGCGCACGGCGGGGCCGTAGGCCTCGACGGCGGCGACAAAGTCGCAGCGGCGGGCGAGCGGCAGGGTAAAGGTGCCGGCACCGCAGTACAGGTCCACGGCAAGCTCGTCTTCCTGCGGGTCGAGCGCTTCCATGACAAGATCGATCAGAATCTCGGCACCCTTGGTGTTAACCTGGAAAAACGATGGGGCGGACAGGCGCATCTGACCCTCGGCGATATTCTCGGTCCATGAGCCCTCTCCGGCGAGCATTTCGACCTTGGAGACACGGCGGGCCTTCTTTTCGCCCTTGCTCATCACGCGCACGATGCTCGTGGGATGAGCGGCGTCCGCCAGCACGCGGGAGACCTGCGAGCGCGGAAAAGAGCCTGTGGGCGTCCAAAGCGCGATCTCGAGTGCCTTGGTGCGACGCGAGGCACGAATGCCCACGCGCTCCAGACCCAGGTTGTGGCTGCCGCTCAGATAGTTGAGCGCGCCGACGACTGACTTGAGCGCCTTGGGAAAACGCTTATCGAACAGCGGGCACGAATCGACGGTCACGATCTTGCTGGGGTCGACGCCGTGCATGCCAAGGCGCACGCGACCGTTGACGACGGTCGGTTCGAGCTCAATCTTATTGCGGTAGCCCCAGTCGTCCTTGGTGTGGCAGATGGGCTGTACCAACTCATCGACCTGCTCAGGAGCGAACTTGCCGATGCGCTCGAGCGTGGAGCGCAGGTTTTGCTCCTTGGCGGCGAGCTGTGCCGTGCGTGAGAGATTGCCCCACGAGCAGCCGCCGCAGATGCCCACGAAGGGGCAGGGAGGCTGAATGTGATCGGGGCTTGGCTCCAGAATCTCGGTGGTGCGGGCGCGCATGAACGACTTGCCGTCCTGTACGACCTCGGCCTCGACGGTGTCGCCTGCCACGGCACCCTGCACAAAGACGGCCTTGCCGTTGTCGGCGTGCGCCAGCCCGTCGGCGCCGTAGGTCATCGATTCTATAGTGAGCTTCATATTCCTGCCTGTCATTCGCGTTGTTGCTCGCACCATGGTAGCAGGGAAAAGCGCCCCGCATCCGAGGCTTTCCTCAAATGCGGGGCGCTTCTACAAACTGCTTCTACAAACGACTATTTCGTCTTACCGGTAATGAGCGTCTTAAGACCCAGGCCGATCAGGCCCAGGCCCATGCGCACGCGGCCGGGGCGATGGCGCTCGATGGCCTTGGTCTTGCCGGCGGGCTTATCGCGACGGGTGCTCGTCTCGGATACGGGCTTGGTGACTTGCGGCTCGGGCTGAGGTGCAGGTGCAGGCTCGGGCTCAATGACAGTCGCCTGGACCTTCTGAACCTCGGGTGTGGTCGGCTGCGGCTTAGGAGCAGGGGTGGGCTTTGCCTCGGCGGCGGGCTCCGGAGTCGCGGTAGCGGGCTCGGGCGCTTTCTCCACGGCGGTCTCTGCGGCAGCCTCGGGCTCATTCACCGGGGGAGCTGCAACCGCTTCCGGTTTGGCAGCTGCCCCGTGTTCAACCTCGGCCTGAATGGCCTCCTCGGCCACACGTTCCTTCTCCTGCGCACGCTGCTGCGCGGCGGCCTCGGCGTTGCGATAGGCACGCTCCAGTAGAGCTTCCTGCGAGTTGAAGGGTTTCTCACCCTCTGCACGCTCCACGGGGACCCAGGTGCCGTCGCTCGTGAGGCTGCGGGCCTTCACGTTGTCCCGCAGCTGCATGCCCATGTACTCGTGCACCAGGGCGCGGCAGGTGGGGTCGAGCACGGGGAAGGCGATCTCCACGCGGTGCTCGGTGTTGCGCGTCATCATGTCTGCCGAGCTCAGGTAAATCATGTCCGAGTCCACGCCGAAAGCATAGACGCGCGCGTGCTCCAAAAAGCGTCCGACGATGGAGCGGACATGCACGTTCTCGGTCTTGCCCGGAACACCGGGCTTGAGGCACGAGATGCCGCGGATGATCATGTCTACGCGCACGCCGGCACACGATGCCTCGGCGATCTTGTCGATAACCTCGCGGTCGGTCAGCGAGTTGAGCTTAAAGAACACGCGGGCGGGCTCGCCGGCAAGGGCGCGCTGGATCTCGCGGTCAAGCCCGCGCATGATGAGCGGTTTGAGGCCTACGGGTGCCACACCCAGGAAGCGGTAGTCGCCGCGCAAGTTGCCCAGCGACAGATTGCGGAAGAACAGGTTGGCGTCTTCACCGATGCCGGGATGCGCGGTCATGAGCATAAAGTCGCTGTAGAGCTTGGCCGTCTTCTCGTTAAAGTTGCCGGTGCCCAAAAGCGTGAGCCGGGTGAGCGCCATGCCCTCGCGATAGGTGAGCTGGCAGATCTTTGAGTGGCATTTAAAGCCCTCGGAGCCGTAGATGACGGTGCAGCCCGCCTCCTCCAGGCGTTCGGCCCATTCGATGTTGTTTTGCTCGTCAAAGCGGGCGCGGAGCTCCATGAGTACCGTGACCTCTTTGCCGTTTTCGGCAGCATCGATGAGCGACTCGCACAGGCGGCTTTGTTTGGCCACGCGGTAGAGCGTGATGCGCAGCGAGATACACTCAGGGTCGTAGGCTGCTTCGTGCACCAGGTCCAAGAACGGGTTCATGGCCTCGTAAGGGTAAAAGAGCAGCTTGTCGTGCTGCAGCACCTGCTCGCGGATGGAACGGGACATGTCGATGGTGGGGTTGGGCTGCGGCTTAAACGGCGTAAAGAGCAGCTCGTTGCGTAGGTGCTCGGGAATCTTGCCCTCAATGCCAAAGACGTAGCCCAGATCAAGGGGGATATCGCAGGTAAAGACCGAGCGGCGAGAAAGCTCGAGCGCCTTGCGGATGGTCTTGAGCGTTGCCTTCTCGAGCGAGCCCGATACGGCGAGCACCACCGGCTGCAGGCGCAGGCGCTTCTTGAGGATGCGCTTCATGTGCTGGCGGTAATCCTCGTCCTCCTCGACGCCCTCGCCGTCCGGGTCGATATCGGCATTGCGAGTGACGCGGATCAGCGCGC
Source organism: uncultured Collinsella sp. (assembly GCA_900543605.1). Taxonomy (GTDB): domain Bacteria; phylum Actinomycetota; class Coriobacteriia; order Coriobacteriales; family Coriobacteriaceae; genus Collinsella. The sequence goes on along the minus strand of UQSK01000034.1, from coordinate 13,937 downwards.
GATCCAGCGGCTTATAGGAGCCAAAGCAGCTGTCCAGGCAGGCGAGGATGACATCCTCGAGCAAGATGTAGGAGTAGGTGCCGGTGGGCGAGGGGATCTCGACCACGCGGTTCATCGAGGCGGGAATCTCAATCAGGCCCAGCAGGCTCTCCTCGTCGGTGATGCCGTCCAGGCCACAAGCCAGATAGAGTGCGCCGTTGCGCAGGTTGGGGAAGGGATGGCGCGGGTCAATGACCAACGGTGAGATAACCGGCGACACGTAGGCCTGGAAGAAGCGGGTTACAAAGGTGCGCTCCTCGGGCGTAAGCGAATCGATTTGCGCGCGGTGAACGCCCAGAGTGTCGAGATTGCCCTCGATGCTCTTAAAGATGGACTCCCAACGGGTAAGGAGCCCGGGCAGCTCGGCCATGACAGCGTCGACCTGTTCGGAGGCGGTCATATTGCTCTTGTTGTCGACAGGCTGTTTTTTGAGTTCGGCAAGGTCGGACAGGCCACCCACGCGCACCATAAGGAACTCATCGAGGTTTGACTCGAAGATCGAGACAAACTTAAGGCGCTCGAACAGCGGCACGGACTCATCAAAAGCCTCGTCGAGCACGCGGTTGTCAAAGCGTAGCCAGCTGAGCTCTCGGTTCTGCGTGTACGAGAAGTCTCGCGGCGGTTTGCGCAGCTTTGCGGCGGCTTGCTTTTTTTCGATTTTGCTCGGCATATGCATCTGTCCGTTCAGTCCCCGCAGGGGACGGTAGCCTAACCCTATTTACTATTGTCTCAATTTAGTTGACTTGTGGCACGGACGTATTGTGCGAACGGTATCTTAACCTACTTCTTACGCCGTCAAGACATGCAACTAACTGCCCGACTCGTTTTGAAAATAATCTATATCCATACTCAATTGGTGAGGATGTATGAATAAGAATGATTGCGAGCTGAATATAATCGAATCCAAATTGAATCATGGACAGACGACATATATATGCAGAAAACAGTTTTAGCTATGCAATTCCTAAACATGAAATTATTTGTGCAATCTTGCTCAATTCCTTAGAAAAAAGAACGATTACCTTTGAAAACCTGCTTTAGAGAACTGAAGTGCATCATGGGGGAATCATATGCGATATACCGTTCATCGCACTTTGCTGACCGTTCGGGGGCGAGGTGGAATTGCGGGTGGTTTTTGGATATAACTAGAGCTGTCAGCAAGCAGCGTCCCATATGGAGGGGCGCTGATACATTCGGCCAGTAAGGCCCGAAAGAAAGGTAGGAGGCCATGACGAAAGGTCTGCACGTGCCTTCCGAGATCGGCAAGCTCAGGAAGGTCTGCCTGCACCGTCCCGGCGACGAGCTCCTCAACCTGCCGCCCGACGAGCTCGAGCGACTCCTGTTCGACGACGTCCCGTTCCTGGAGGTCGCGCAGCAGGAGCACGACACCTTCGCCCAGATCCTGAGGGACCAGGGCGTGGAGGTCCTCTACCTGGAGAACCTCGTCGCCGAGGTGTTCGACCAGGTCCCCGGCGCCCGCGCCGAGTTCACCGACCAGTACATCGCCGAGGCCGGCATCCGCGGCCAGCACATGCCGCAGATCGTCCGCGAGAAGCTGGACTCCATCGAGGACAACCTCGAGTTCGTCAAGAAGACCATGGCCGGCATGACCAAGGCCGAGATCGACCTGCCCCTCACGGCGTCCACGACCCTCGACTCCCTGGTCAACTCCGAGTCCGAGTCCGACCTGATCATCGACCCGATGCCCAACCTCTACTTCACCCGCGACCCGTTCGCGGTCGTCGGCGAGGGCGTCAACCTCAACCGCATGTACTCGGTCACCCGCAACCGCGAGACCCTGTACGGCAAGTACGTCTTCAAGTACCACCCCGACTACAAGGACGTCTCGCTGTACTTCCGCCGCGACTGCCAGTTCCACACCGAGGGCGGCGACGTGCTGAACATCAACGAGAAGACCCTCGCGGTCGGCATCTCCCAGCGCACCCAGGCCGCCGCGATCGACGTCATGGCCCAGAACATCTTCTGGAACTCCGACTCCAAGGTCGAGCGCATCCTGGCCTTCGACATCCCGGTCTCGCGCGCCTTCATGCACCTCGACACGGTCTTCACCCAGATCGACGTCGATAAGTTCACGATCCACCCCGCCATCATGGGCACCCTGCGCGTCTACGAGCTGACCGCCGGCAAGAACCCGGGCGACGTGAACATCCGCCTGATCGAGGACACCCTCGAGCACGTCCTGGAGGACGCCACCGGCGTCGACCAGGTCAAGCTGATCCCCTGCGGCGGCGGCGACCCGATCGCGGCCTCCCGCGAGCAGTGGAACGACGGCTCCAACACCCTGTGCGTCGAGCCCGGCAAGATCTGCGTCTACGCCCGCAACACCGTCACCAACGACGTGCTGTACAAGGAGGGCCTGGACCTTCTCGTCGTGCCCTCCGCCGAGCTCTCCCGCGGCCGCGGCGGCCCGCGCTGCATGAGCATGCCCTTCTGGCGCGAGGACCTCTAAGGTCTTCAAGGACCCGTACAGGTATTAATACATACATCTAGCTGCCATTAGATGTCTCCCATTGGGGCGGTGCGGATATTCGCACCGCCCCATTCTTGTATGAGGAACGTCAACACGATTGGATGACTGCTTTTGTAAGGAGCTTGGCCATGGATATCAAAACAATCGGCGTTGAGGAGTGGCTTAACGTTTGGGAGAAGAGCGCTACGTGGGATATCGCCCAGTCGACGATTTCGTCGCTTACCATGGGCGAGCTGCGCGCGCTCGATGAACAGGACGGCGCCACGTTCTACGAGCGCCTGGATCGCGAGAAGATGAACTACGGCTGGATCGAGGGTTCGCCGGAGTTTAAGGCCGAGGTCGCCAAGCTGTATCGTCACGAGGTCAATCCCGATCACATTCTGCAGACCAATGGCTGCACGGGCGCTAACCTCAACGCCGTCATGGCTGTAGTCGAGCCCGGCGACCACGTTATCGCCGAATGGCCTACCTATGCGCCGCTCTATGAGGTTCCGCGTACGCTCGGCGCCGAGGTCGAGTATTGGGAGCTTCGCGAGGAGCTTGGATGGAAACCCGATATCGAGGAGCTCAAGCGCTTGGTGCGTCCCAATACCAAGCTCATCTGCATCAACAACGCATCGAACCCCATCGGAACGGTGCTCGATGCCGACACGCTCGGCCAGATTGCCGAGATCGCCCGCTCGGTTGGCGCCTATGTGCTGTGCGACGAGGTGTACCTGCCGCTTGAGAACACCGAGGCCTTTATGTCGATGGCTGACGTGTACGAGAATGCCATTGTCACCAACTCGTTGTCGAAGACCTATTCGACGCCTGCGGCCCGCGTGGGCTGGGTCGTGGCAGACGAAGAGGTGTCCAACCGCATCCGTACCTATCGCGATTACACCATGATCTGCGGCGGCGTGTTCAACGATGCCCTGGCGACCTATGTGCTCGAGCACAAGGACAAGATTGTCGAGCGCAATCGCAAGATCGTGTTTGGCAACCGCGATATCGCGCAGGCTTGGATCGATACGCAGCATCGCGTTTCCTGGACGGCTCCGCAGGGCGTGTCTACCTCGTTTATCCAGCTTGATATTCCCGAGGACGACGAGGGGTTCTGCAAGCGCCTGCTGTCCGAGAGGGGAGTGCTGCTGGTACCCGGCAGCCGCTTTGAGCTTCCCTGTGGCGCACGCCTGGGCTACTGCGCGAGCGAGGACGTTCTGCGTGAGGGCCTGATGCTTTTGGGCGAGGCACTGGCGGAGTTTGATCGCTAGGATTCCGATGATCTTCGAGGGCCTTATCTAAATTGGCCGAAGATAATCGAAAACGGACCCGTTTCCCTAGTGAAGCGGGTCCGTTTTTCTATACCGAGAAGTCAAGTTGTTACAAATGGGGCTGTAAGGCGAGCCGGTATCCGCTGGGCCTTATACTGAGTTTCCGGTGAACGGTATCAAGCGTCTGGTAAACGGTAATTTATTTACCAGAAATGAATAGGACAAACTTTTTTCTGAATAAAAATGAAAATGGTTGAGACGCGGTATGAACCGCTAATTCTATTCATAGCTTTAGTGGAAATATGCAATTTGAGGATGGTTTAACAAAGTTAAGTTCCATTTGATTTTAGGATTGAAAACGCGTTTAAGCACGTAAATACGCTTTATTAAGATGAAGTGTGCCATGCGTGAAGTATATGTGTATGCCGTTCACCCCCTATAAAAAACCGTTCGGGGGCAAGGTGGAAGTATGAGCTGATTTTGGATATAAATATGTCGTCAGCAATAACGCCTCACACGGAGGGGCGCTAACGAATCGGCCCTGACAAGGGCCCGAAAGAAAGGTAGGAGGCCATGACGAAAGGTCTGCACGTGCCTTCCGAGATCGGCAAGCTCAGGAAGGTCTGCCTGCACCGTCCCGGCGACGAGCTCCTCAACCTGCCGCCCGACGAGCTCGAGCGACTCCTGTTCGACGACGTCCCGTTCCTGGAGGTCGCGCAGCAGGAGCACGACACCTTCGCCCAGATCCTGAGGGACCAGGGCGTGGAGGTCCTCTACCTGGAGAACCTCGTCGCCGAGGTGTTCGACCAGGTCCCCGGCGCCCGCGCCGAGTTCACCGACCAGTACATCGCCGAGGCCGGCATCCGCGGCCAGCACATGCCGCAGATCGTCCGCGAGAAGCTGGACTCCATCGAGGACAACCTCGAGTTCGTCAAGAAGACCATGGCCGGCATGACCAAGGCCGAGATCGACCTGCCCCTCACGGCGTCCACGACCCTCGACTCCCTGGTCAACTCCGAGTCCGAGTCCGACCTGATCATCGACCCGATGCCCAACCTCTACTTCACCCGCGACCCGTTCGCGGTCGTCGGCGAGGGCGTCAACCTCAACCGCATGTACTCGGTCACCCGCAACCGCGAGACCCTGTACGGCAAGTACGTCTTCAAGTACCACCCCGACTACAAGGACGTCTCGCTGTACTTCCGCCGCGACTGCCAGTTCCACACCGAGGGCGGCGACGTGCTGAACATCAACGAGAAGACCCTCGCGGTCGGCATCTCCCAGCGCACCCAGGCCGCCGCGATCGACGTCATGGCCCAGAACATCTTCTGGAACTCCGACTCCAAGGTCGAGCGCATCCTGGCCTTCGACATCCCGGTCTCGCGCGCCTTCATGCACCTCGACACGGTCTTCACCCAGATCGACGTCGATAAGTTCACGATCCACCCCGCCATCATGGGCACCCTGCGCGTCTACGAGCTGACCGCCGGCAAGAACCCGGGCGACGTGAACATCCGCCTGATCGAGGACACCCTCGAGCACGTCCTGGAGGACGCCACCGGCGTCGACCAGGTCAAGCTGATCCCCTGCGGCGGCGGCGACCCGATCGCGGCCTCCCGCGAGCAGTGGAACGACGGCTCCAACACCCTGTGCGTCGAGCCCGGCAAGATCTGCGTCTACGCCCGCAACACCGTCACCAACGACGTGCTGTACAAGGAGGGCCTGGACCTTCTCGTCGTGCCCTCCGCCGAGCTCTCCCGCGGCCGCGGCGGCCCGCGCTGCATGAGCATGCCCTTCTGGCGCGAGGACCTCTAAGTCTTTCCGTTTCCGGTGCGGTCCCCCTACAACCGCACCGGCTTCGCCCGTTAAACGGGCAACACTAATACTTACGTAATTCATTTCTTCGAAAGGAATCAAACCATGGGTGTTAACCTCTCCGGCCGTAGCTTCCTCAAGCTTCTCGACCTCACCACCGAGGAGATCGAGTACCTGCTCAAGCTCTCCAAGAACTTCAAGGATATGAAGCGCGCTGGCGTTCCGCACCGCTATCTCGAGGGCAAGAATATCGTTCTGCTCTTCCAGAAGACCTCCACTCGTACCCGCTGTGCCTTCGAGGTCGGCGGCATGGATCTGGGCATGGGCGTCACCTACCTCGATCCGGGTTCGTCGCAGATGGGCAAGAAGGAGTCCATCGAGGACACCGCCCGTGTTCTCGGCCGCATGTATGACGGCATCGAGTTCCGTGGCTTTGCCCAGGACGACGTCGAGGAGCTCGCTGCTAAGTCCGGCGTGCCCGTGTGGAACGGCCTGACCACCGAGTGGCATCCCACCCAGATGCTCGCCGACATCCTGACCGTCCAGGAGAACTTCAACTACGACATCAAGGGCAAGACCCTCGTCTTCATGGGCGACTGCAAGAACAACGTCGCTCGCTCCCTCATGGTTGTCTGCTCCAAGCTCGGCATGAACTTCGTGGCCTGCGGCCCCGAGGAGTGCATGCCCGCCGACGACGTCATCGAGGCCTGCAAGCCCATCGCCGAGGCCAACGGCTGCACCATCAAGCTGACCACCGACGTCAAGGACGGCGTCACCGGTGCCGACGTTATCTACACCGACGTGTGGGTCTCCATGGGAGAGCCCGACGAGGTCTGGGCCGAGCGCATCGCTCAGCTCACCCCGTATCGTGTTACCTCCGAGGTCATGGCTATGGCCAACCCGGGCGCCATCTTCCTGCACTGCCTGCCCAGCTTCCACGACACCAACACCACCATTGGCGCCGAGAAGTGCGAGCAGTTCGGCATCACCGAGCAGGAGGTCACCGACGAGGTCTTCGAGAGCCCTGCTTCCAAGGTCTTCGATGAGGCCGAGAACCGCATGCACACCATCAAGGCTGTCATGTACGCCACGCTCAAGTAAGAGCATCTAGCATCTCGCTCGGGGTGTATTGCTGCACACCCCGAGCGGCTTTGCCTGGTAAATATCTCGCGTCGGGCGGTGGGCACGGCACGGAAGATCCGCTTCGCGCGAGAAAGTTAAATGATTTATGAAGGGGGGATGAGAACCATGACTGAGACCGCTAAGAAAAAGCGCGGTATGCCTTCATCGTTCACCATTCTTCTAGCTCTGCTGGCAATTGTTGCAGTAATTACCGTTATCGTCTCCGGCACGTCCGGCGGCGCGGTTACTGCCGCCCGTCTGAGCGATTTCTGCACCGCCCCGATTAAGGGCTTCGCTGACGCTCTGCCCGTCTGCCTCTTCGTTATGATCCTGGGCGGCTTCCTCGGCATGATGACCGAGACCGGCGCTCTGGACAACGGCATCGCCGTCCTGGTGCAGAAGCTTAAGGGCAACGAGATCATGCTCATTCCCGTGCTGATGCTCATCTTCTCCCTCGGTGGTACCACCTATGGTATGTGCGAGGAGACCGTTCCCTTCTACGCCCTGCTTGCCGCTACCATGATGGCTGCCGGCTTCGACCCGATGGTCGGTGCCGCTACCGTCCTGCTCGGCGCTGGCTGCGGCTGCCTGGGCTCCACGGTTAACCCGTTCGCCGTCGGCGCTGCCGTCGACGCTCTGACCGGCGTTGACATTGCCGTGAACCAGTCCATCATCATCGGCCTCGGTGCCGTCCTGTGGATTGTCACTACCGCTATGTCCATCGTCTTCGTGATGAACTATGCCAAGAAGGTCAAGGCTGACAAGGGTTCTACCATCCTTTCGATGCAGGAGCTCAAGGCCGCCGAAGAGGCACATGGCAAGGCTGCTTCTGAGGTCCACAAGGAGGTCAAGCTCACCGGTCGTCAGAAGGGTGTTCTGATCGCTTTCGCCTTCACCTTCGTCGTCATGATCGTCGGCTTCATCCCGCTGGCCGACCTCAACGAGGGCGTCGCCAACTTCTTTGACGCTGGTGCTGTCTACGATGCCGACGGTAACGCCGTCGTCCAGGGCTGGTCTGCCCTGATCACCGGCCTGCCCATTGGCCAGTGGTACTTCGACGAGGCTTCCACCTGGTTCTTCCTCATGGCTATCCTGATCGGTATCATCGGTGGCCTGTCCGAGAAGCAGATCGTCAACACCTTCATCACCGGCGCTGCCGACATGATGTCCGTTGTTCTCGTCATCGCTCTCGCCCGTGGTATCTCCGTCCTCATGGCTAACACCGGCCTCGACGTCTACGTCCTCGACGCTGCCGCCAATGCCCTGGCTGGCCTGTCCGGCGTGATCTTCGCTCCCATGAGCTTCCTGGTCTACTTCGGCCTGTCCTTCCTGATCCCCTCGACCTCCGGTATGGCCACTGTCTCCATGCCCATCATGGGACCGCTGGCTGTTAAGCTCGGCTTCTCGCCCGAGGTCATGGTCATGATCTTCTCCGCCGCCATCGGTGTCGTGAACCTGTTCACCCCGACCTCCGGCGCCATCATGGGCGGTCTCGCCCTGGCCAAGATCGAGTGGACGACCTGGCTCAAGTTTGCCCTTAAGCTCATCGTCGCGCTCTCTGTCGTCTGCGCCATCATCCTGACCGTCGCCTGCGTGTTGCTCTAAGTACCCAACGGGTACCCCACGGAAACCTTGACGATCCTGTAAAGGATCATCTGGTCATCGTCAGTCCGGTGGGGTCAACCCACCGGTAGACTCCTACCTTTAGCCCCCTCCCGTTCCGTGCGCGGGAGGGGGCGCTCTCATGTTGCGCGGTTCTACGAACCGCGCAACCAGTCGACGCTGCGCGCCGTCCAGGACGACAATTTGTCATTCAAAAGGCAAGGCATGACCAAAAGGTCTATGCCTTGCCTTTTTCATGCCAACTTGTACGTCCTGGACGTCGCTCGCTGACTTATGCTCAACCTGCGACGTTCCCCTTGTTGGTACAGGGGAAGTGCGTTGGGGAGGGTCTGCTCCGTTATAATCGCCTAGAACATTAATTGGAAACGGGACGGGAGCCATACATGCGCCAGGGTTTCGACAACGCGAAGTATATCGAGCTGCAGGCTGCTCACATTAAGGAGCGCATCTCGCAGTTTGGTGGCAAGCTCTATTTGGAGTTTGGCGGTAAGCTGTTCGATGACTATCATGCGAGCCGTGTGCTGCCGGGTTTTGAACCGGACAGCAAGTTCCGCATGCTCAAGAGCATCGCCGACGATGTCGAGGTTATCATCGCGATCAACGCGAACCACATCGAGAAAAACAAGGCTCGTGGTGACCTTGGTATTACCTATGACGAGGATGTGCTGCGCCTGGTTGACCTGTTCCGCGGCAACGGCTTTGCCGTCGCGGCTGTGGTCATCACCCAGTACGCCGGCCAGCCCGCTGCCGATGTATTCCGCAACCGCCTGAACGCGCTCGGTATTCCCGCCAAGCTGCACTATCCCATCGAGGGGTATCCGCACGACGTCGACCTGATCGTGTCCGACGACGGCTATGGCAAGAATGAGTTTGTCGAGACCACTCGTCCGCTCGTCGTGGTCACCGCTCCCGGCCCCGGCTCAGGCAAGCTCGCCACCTGCCTGTCTCAGCTCTATCACGAGCACAAGCACGGCACCGCCGCCGGCTACGCCAAGTTCGAGACTTTCCCGGTCTGGAATCTGCCCCTCACGCATCCGGTCAACATCGCCTATGAGGCCGCCACGGCTGACCTCGACGACGCCAATATCATCGATTCGTTCCACCTTGAGGCCTACAACAAGACCACGGTCAACTACAACCGTGACGTCGAGGCCTTCCCGGTGGTCCGTGCCCTGATGGAAAAGATCCTGGGCAAGAGCCCCTACCAGAGCCCTACGGACATGGGCGTCAATATGGTCGGCTTTGCCATCACCGATGACGATGCCTGCCGCGACGCTTCCAAAATGGAGATCGTCCGCCGCTACTTTACCGCGGTCGAAAATGTGCGCCGTACCGGCGTGGGCGATGAGCAAGTCGACCGTCTCAAGATTATTATGAAGAAAGCCGGCATCGATAAGAACTACTCACCGGCACGCTCGGCGGCCCTCACCAGGGAGCAGCTGACGGGTGGTCCCGTGGGTGCCATGGTCATGCCCGATGGCTCCGTGGTGACCGGTAAGACCTCCACGCGCCTGGGCGCCGCAAGTTCGCTCATTATGAACGCCCTCAAGCATGTCTCGGGCGTCGACCTTGAGCTCGAGGTCATCAGCGATGAGGCGATCGAGCCCATCAGCAAGCTCAAGACGCATTTCCTGGGCAGCAAAAACCCGCGCCTCCACACCGACGAGACGCTTATGGCGCTGTCGATCACCTCGGCCACGAGTGAGACGGCCGCTCGCGTCCTTTCGGGCCTGGAGCAGTTGCGCGGTTGCGATGCCTTCTTTAGCGTGATTATCTCGCCGACGGACGAGACGGTACTGCGCAAACTGGGTATCAACGTGTGCTGCGAGCCCAAGTTTGAGCGCCGTGGTTTCTTCCATCGCTAAGTTTGAAGCACCGCGGTAATTGCATTGCATTTTGGCCGTATCGGGTTAGCGCCCGGTACGGCTTTTTGATCAATAAAGCGCCTATTTCGGCGAAAAATAGCCGTTTACCTGCCTAGAAACAATTTGAGCGGTATACAATAACCGTAACTGTTTCATCCTTAGCGGGATGCCGCATGATGGATATTACCTGCCATCGTGAGGTGTGTCGGTCGCGCACGGCGCGTTAGATGCTCGTGCTCGGTTTGAGGGGGCTGCTATGGCGGGCAAGGGTCGTGCGAGTGTCAACGATATGAAGCGTGTCGAGGTGCTGGTGTTGATGGAGATCGACCAGCAAACCGAAGACAATGGCGGGCCGTATGGTTTCTCGCGCAAAACGCTTGCCGAGCGCGTGGGGGTTTCGCCGTATCGTGCCCGCGCCGCAATCGATCGCTTGGATTCCGAAGGCATGATTGATGTCGTCTCGCGTTATAGCGACGACGGCGGTCAGCTTGCAAATGGCATTTGCCTCACCGAACGTGGCGAGTGGTATCTTGAGGGCGTCCGTACCGGCATGCTCGTTCAAGAAATGCTTGAGGACGAGGTTGCTGATCGATAGCAGCATGTAACCCTTGCCATAGCGACGCCGCCTGGGAAACCGGGCGGCGTTTTGTTTCAAGATTGAGAAATGCAATCGCACGCGAGAAAAATTGCGAACGGTCCGCGGCGCGAGTATTACAATGAAGACCCGTAAGATGTGGATAAACAACTTCTACGGGAAGCGCAGGTAACTCAATATGACCAAGCATGTGTTCGTAACCGGTGGCGTGGTTTCGTCCCTGGGCAAGGGTATCACCGCGGCCTCGCTGGGCCGTCTGCTCAAGTCGCGTGGCTACAAAGTAACGATGCAGAAGGCCGACCCGTATCTGAACGTCGACCCCGGTACCATGAGCCCCTTCCAGCATGGTGAGGTCTTCGTTACCGAGGATGGTTACGAGTCCGACCTGGACCTGGGTCATTACGAGCGCTTTATTGATGAGAACCTGACCCGCGATTCCAACTTTACGACCGGTGCCATCTACAAAAGCCTAATCGCCCGTGAGCGTCGCGGCGACTTTTTGGGCGGTACCGTGCAGGTGATTCCCCACGTCACCAATGCCATTAAGGACAAGTTCCGCCGCATTGAGGAGCAAACCGGCTCCGATGTGGTCATCACCGAGCTGGGCGGCACGATCGGCGACATCGAGTCGCAGCCGTTTGTCGAGGCCATCCGCCAGTACCGCAAGGAGGCCGGCCCCGAGAACGTCTGCTACATCCACGTGTCGCTCGTTCCCTATATCGCCGCCGCCCACGAGGTCAAGACCAAGCCCACGCAGCATTCCGTCAAGGAGCTCCGCAGCTTTGGTATCCAGCCCGATATCATCGTGCTGCGCTCCGACCACCATATCGATGACGCTATCCGCGGAAAGATCGCAAGCTTCTGCGACGTCGACACCGATTGTGTCTTTACCAACGAGGATTGCGCGAGCATTTACGATGTTCCGCAGCTGCTTGCCGAGCAGGACTTTGACCTGCGCATTTGCGAGCGCCTGGGTCTGGATCCGCGTGAGCGCGACATGAGCGAGTGGAACGAGTTCCTGCGCAAACAGAATCACGCCAACCATCACGCCGACAAGGTGAAGATCGCCGTCGTGGGCAAGTACACGCAGCTGCCCGATGCGTACCTGTCGGTTATCGAGGCCCTGCACCATGCGGGCGTCTTCTACGATCGCCATGTGGACGTCCAGCTGGTCGACGGCGAGAGCCTCGACGAGCAGAATGTCTCCGAGGTTCTGGGCGACGCTTCGGGCATCCTGGTCCCCGGCGGCTTTGGCAAGCGCGCCCTGGAGGGCAAGATCCTCGCGGCCGAGTTTGCCCGTGAGCACAAGATTCCGTATCTGGGCATTTGCCTGGGTATGCAGGTGGCCGTGTGCGAGTTCGCCCGCAACGTCGTCGGCCTTGCCGGCGCCAGCTCCTCCGAGTTCGATCCGGACGGCCCGTTTAGCGTCATCGATCTGATGAGCTCGCAGGAGGACGTGACCGAGAAGGGCGGCACCATGCGCCTGGGCGCCTATCCGTGCAAGCTCGCCGCCGATACCCTCGCTCGCGAGGCATATGGCGAGGAGCTCGTCTACGAGCGTCACCGTCACCGCTTTGAGTTCAACAACGCCTTCCGCGACCAGCTCGAGGACGCCGGCTTGGTTATCTCGGGTCTGTCGCCCGACGAGCGCCTGGTCGAGATGGTCGAGCTGCCGCGCGACGTGCATCCGTGGTATGTGGCAACCCAGGCTCACCCCGAGTTCAAGAGCCGCCCGACCAACCCGCAGCCGCTGTTCCGCGAGTTCGTGCGCGCTTCGATCGGCCAGCACGAGGGTGTCGATCGCCTGCAGGTGACGCCCATGAACCTCGCTACGGACTAAGGGTGCCGGCGAATAAGGAACATACCGAAGCCGCTCCCTCATCGCTCGCCGTGGCGGCGGGGGAGTATCTCGATTACCTCGCGGTCGAGCGGGGTTTGGCGCGCAACACGATTGCGGCATATCGTCGTGACCTGACGACGTACTGCGCCTATCTGGAGCGGGCGGGTATTGTGTCTTTTGAAGAGGTGACCCGTCGGGTCGTTGAGGGCTTTGTCGCCGACCGTCGCGATGGGGGCTATTCCGATGCCTCGGTGGAGCGTGCGCTTGCGGCCGTGAAGGGCCTGCATGCCTTTTTGGTGCGCGATGGGGCTGTGGCCCAAAATCCAACGGCGGCGTTGCGCCTGCCTAAAAAGGCTGAGCGTTTGCCGGAGTATCTATCGGTGGAGGATGTCTCGGCGCTGCTCGATCAAGACTTCCCCGAGGGCGAGATGGGCTTGCGCGACCATGCCATCTTGGAAGTGCTCTACGGATGCGGTTTGCGTGTGAGCGAGTTGGTGGGGCTCGATGTGGGCGATATCCATATTGACGATGGCTTTGTACTCGTTCGCGGTAAGGGCTCAAAGGAACGCCTGTCCCCGCTGGTGGGAAGCGCGGCGCGAGCTCTGACGCTCTATGTAACTGAGGGGCGTTCTCGCTTGGCGGCCCATGCCCGCGGAACCGAGACCTCGGCGGTCTTTTTAAATAAGAACGGCCGCCGTCTGTCGCGCCAGGGCATCCATGCCATCTGTGAGCGCTACGGGCGCCAGGTGGGGCTGGTGGGACTCCATCCCCATACGCTGCGTCACTCCTTTGCCACCCATATGCTTGCGGGCGGCGCAGACCTCCGTGTGCTACAGGAGATCTTGGGACATGCCGATATATCGACCACGCAGGTCTACACGCATGTCGATCGTACGCAACTGACCGAGGTCTATCTGGCGGCGCACCCGCTGGCGCATCGTTAACACATTGCTGGCCTGCATATTTATAGGTATTTGGGGACGGGCCCCAGATTGCCGCGGCGTGCTTTTGCGCGCGCATGGGCAATCTGGGGCCCGTCCCATTTTTCGCCCGCGGTGGTGGGCCGCACGTGCCTTGGGTGGTGGAGTTTGGGGGCGATGTGAACGGCATGTAAAGGGACGCAAAAATCGCCTCAAGGTCAACTTGAAGGTTGAGGTTGAACGGCGGGATGCCACAGGTGGCATCCCGCCGTTGCTGTAAACACAACATATTGTGTTTTCGAACATATGCTTGGGGGTGTTTTGCAACATATAGGGCTGTCTCTTATACACATCTCCGAGCCCACGAGACGCGT
>UQSK01000033.1 GCA_900543605.1 uncultured Collinsella sp. | reverse complement strand
TCTACACCTATTAAGTCGTCGGCAGCGTCAGATGTGTATAAGAGACAGCAATTAATGCATCCGCCGCAGGCTCGCATTCATGCGTATACTGGGAGAAAATGATTGACCGATGAGAGGAGGTATCGATGGCTGACGATCAGATTAAGCTCACGTCTATGACTGCCGCGAGCGGTTGAGCCGCTAAGTTGGCTCCTGGAGCCCTCGCCCAGGTCCTGGGCGATTTACCCAATGTGCATAACGACAACTTGCTCGTGGGGTTCGATACCTCCGACGATGCGAGCGTCTTTCGCGTTGGCGATAACTTGGGTCTCGTGCAGTCCATCGACTTCTTCCCACCGATGGTCGACGACCCGTTTTTGTTTGGCCAGATCGCCGCGGCAAACTCGCTGTCGGATATCTACGCCATGGGCGGGCGGCCGAGCCATGCCATGAACTTGCTGTGCATCCCGAGCTGTCTGGGCGTTGAGGTTGCCGGTCAGATTCTGGCGGGCGGCGCCGACAAGTGCGTCGAGGCGGGTTGCTCCATCGCGGGCGGTCACACCATCAACGACGACGAGCCCAAGTACGGCCTGTCCGTGAGCGGGTTTGTCGCGCTCGACCGTATGCTCGCCAACAGCGGCGCGCGCGTGGGCGATGCGTTACTGCTGACCAAGGCGGTTGGCTCGGGCATCATCACCACGGCCATTAAGGGCGAGCTCATCGAGCAGGACGAGGCCGCAGCCATGTTTGACTCGATGCGCACCCTCAACGAGGCTCCGATTCGTCTGGCCGAGGGGCTCGAACTTCACGGCTGCACCGACGTCACGGGCTTTGGCCTGATCGGGCATGCGTGCGAGATGGCCGAGGGCTCGGGCGTGCAGATTGAGCTTGCGTCGGGGGCGGTGCCGCTCTTTGACCAGGTGCTCGACATGGCGCGTCTGGGTATTATCCCCGCGGGCTCCTACCGCAACCAGGACTTCTTTGGCCCGCGTGTAGCTGCCGACGATGACCTGGAGCCGGGCATGCTGGATGCGCTGTACGATCCGCAGACTTCGGGCGGTTTGCTTATCGCGGCACCTGCTGCCGATGTAGATGAGCTTGCGTGCCGTCTGCATGCCGAGGGGCGTGTTGCCGCCACAATCGGCCGCGTGTGCGAGCCGGTGCCGGACGGTCCTGCCGTCCACGTTGTCCGTTAACGACACGTTTATTGAGCTATGTACAGTTCTAAAACGATTTATTCGAAAGGAAAAAATATGTCTACCAAGATTGAAGTCAATGCCATGGGCGATGCCTGCCCGCTGCCCGTCGTCAAGACGCTCAAAGCTCTGAAGCAGCTCGATGGCGAGGGCACCGTCGTGACCTCGGTCGATAACGAGACCGCCGTCAAGAACATCTCCAAGATGGCGCAGGAGAAGGGCTGCACGGCCTCGGTCGAGAAGGTTTCTGACGCCGAGTGGCACGTGACCGTGGCGACCTCTGGCGCCGTTGCCGTGGCCGATCCCGAGCAGGATGGCGCTGCCTTCTGTGATGCCAGCGCCGACAAGGGCAAGCTCGTCATCTCCGTCTACACCGACTGCATGGGCCGCGGCGACGACGAGCTGGGCCACAAGCTCATGAAGGCCTTCATCTTTGCCGTGACACAGCAGGAGGAGCTGCCCTCGACCATGCTGTTCTATAACGGCGGCGCCAAGCTCACCGTCGAGGGCTCACCGGTGCTCGACGACCTGAAGGGTCTGGCCGAGCAGGGCGTCGAGATCCTTACCTGCGGCACCTGCCTGGACTACTATGGCATTAAAGACCAGCTTGCGGTGGGCGAGGTCACCAACATGTACGTGATCGTGGAGAAGATGGAGCAGGCCGTGCGCGTCGTGCGCCCGTAGCGTATTGGTTGGAGTTGCCATGAGGGAGAAGCGCCCGGCGCTTGTCATCACGTTTCCCACCACGGCGGCCGCCATGGGCTGCGAGTCCCTGTGCATTGAGCGCGGCCTTCCCGGGCGAACGATTCCCGTGCCCGGGGAGGTCGCTGCCGGCTGCGGTCTGGCGTGGAAGGCGTTGCCTGCCGATGAGGGGCTGCTGCGCGGCGAACTCGCCTCGGCGGGCGTTCCCACCGAGGGCTATACCGTGATTGATATGTGGGAGGTCGTGCGATGATCTACCTGGATAACGCGGCGACGACCATGCACAAGCCGCAGACGGTCATCGATGCCGTGACGCAGGCGATGTGCTCGCTCGGCAATGCCGGGCGCGGCGCCACGTCGGGTGCCCTCGATGCCGCTCGTACGATTCACGCTTGCCGTGCCAAGCTTGCGCGCCTTTTTGGTTGCCCGAGGGCGGACCATGTGTGTTTTACGCCCAACTCCACGGCGGCGCTCAACACCGCCATCAACGGGGTGGTGCGCCCCGGCGACCGCGTGGTCACGACGGTACTTGAGCACAATTCCGTGCTGCGTCCGCTCAATCGCTTGGCGACGGAGCAGGGTGTGACGGTTGAGCATGCGGGTTGCGATGCGAGCGGCGTGCTCGACTACGACGAGCTCGAGCGGCTGGTCACGTCCGGTACGCGCGCCGTGGTGGTGACGCACGCCTCCAATGTGACCGGTAACGCGGTCGACATTGCGCGCGTGGCGGCCATCGCGCATGCGGCCGGTGCGCTGGTGATCGTCGATGCCTCTCAGTCTGCCGGCACGGCGCATATCGATATGCAGGCCATGGGGCTCGACGTCGTGTGCTTTACCGGCCACAAGGGGCTCATGGGTCCGCAGGGGACCGGCGGGCTGGCCGCGGCGGAGGGCATTGACGTGGCTCCGTGGGCCATGGGCGGCACGGGTGTGCACAGCTTCGATGCACTGCAGCCGCTTGAGTGGCCCACGCGCCTTGAGGCGGGCACGCTCAACGGTCACGGCATCGCGGGACTTTCTGCCGGCCTCGACTTTATCGAGGCCCAAGGCGGAGTCGAGGCGATCTCGGCGCATGAGCGAGCGCTGGCTGATCGCTTTCTCGCTGGCGCGCGCGAGATTCCGGGGATTAAGCTCTACGGTGCGTTTGACCAGCCCGTGCGCTCGGCGATCGTGTCGCTCAACGTGGGCGATATCGACTCCGCCGAGATCTCGGACGCGCTCATGCAAGGGTGGGGGATTGCGACGCGCCCCGGCGCCCATTGCGCTCCGCTCATGCACCGTGCGCTGGGGACCGAGCGCCAGGGTATCGTCCGCTTCTCGTTTGGGTATTTCAACACTACCGAAGAAGTCGACACGGCTATCGATGCTCTGTGCGATTTAGCCTGCTAAAGCTGCTAGACCGTTTATACTTGCGGGACGGGTGTTTTTGCCCGTCCCGTTTTTGTTTCGACCCGAAAGGTGTGTCTATGGCCTCATCCGCCCCGCGCGGTCTGCGCTCCGACCATGTCGTCACCGTCGGCATCGCCCTGTTCTCGATGCTCTTTGGCGCCGGCAACCTCATTATTCCGCCGCTGCTGGCGCTGCAGGCAGGTTCTGCCACGCCGGTCGCCATGCTCGGCTTTCTGATTGCCGCCATCGGTCTGCCCGTCATGGGATTTATCGCCGTCGCGCTCGCCGGCACGGCCCGCGAGCTGGCCGGGCGCGTGCATCCTAAGTTTGGTGAATTCTTCGTTGCGGCGGTCTACCTGGCCATCGGTCCGTGCCTGGCCATTCCGCGCACAAGCTCTACGGCGTTCGAGATGCTAGTGCCGCTGCTGCCCGAGGGCGTCTCGCTCGGCACGGTTCGCCTGGTGTTTGCCGTCGGCTTCTTTGTCGTCGCGTTTGTGCTTACGCTGCGCCCGGGGGTCATCACACGCGTACTCGGTCGCATTACGGGCCCCGCGCTCATCGCGCTCATCGTGCTGGTCGTGGGTGCTGCCGTGATCTCGCCGCTGGGACCGGCTGCTGCCCCGCAAGCTCCCTATGATGCCGGCGCTGCGGTTCAAGGCTTCTTGACCGGCTACCAGACCATGGACCTGCTTGCGTCGCTCGCCTTCGGCATCATCATCGCCGAGACCATCCACGAGTTGGGTGTTACCAATGACAAACGCGTGGCCTTCGAGATTTCGCGTTCCGGTGTGATCGCCGGCGTGCTCATGGCCATCATCTATTGCGACTTGGCCCTTGCCGGTATGCAGCTCGGCACCGTGATGCCCGACGCCACCAACGGCGCTGCAATCCTTGCTCGCTCGGCCTCCATGCACTTTGGCCTTGCCGGCACGGTTGTGGTATTTGCGATTTTCTTTCTCGCCTGCATGAACGTGTGCATCGGCCTCATCAGTTGCTGCTCGCGTTACTTCTGCGAGACGTATGTGGTCGAGGGGGGAGCGGAGGCCTCCGAGGAGGCCATGCGCCGTCCCTTTGCGATTCTCGCCTTTGTGTTCGCGGCGTTTTCGTGCGTGCTTTCCAACGTGGGCCTCGATGTGATCCTTATGTTCTCGGTGCCCATGCTCAACGCCTTGTATCCTGTCGCCATCGTGCTGGTCCTCATGGGTTTGGTACACGGTTTTTGCGACGCGCATCCGCATGTGTGGGTGTGGGTCGGCGGCGTGGTCGCCGTGCAGAGCGTGATCACCTCGGTCCGCGATGCGTTCTTTGGGGGCACGTGGCTGCCGTTTGATGCGCTGCCGTTGGCGGATATCGGTGCCGCGTGGGCGCCGGTTGCCGTGATGGCATTTGTGATCGGCCTGCTCCATAGTCGTTTTGTCGCACATTCGAGGAGCTAAGTCATCAATGCTTGCACAGGCGGGGAGTCTCCCCTATAATTTCCTTCGCTTTGGGACACGCAAGGTTTAGACCTTAGCTGCTCAACACCTTCGGGACGTGGCGCAGTTTGGTAGCGCGCCTGCTTTGGGAGCAGGATGTCGCAGGTTCAAATCCTGTCGTCCCGACCATATCTTGCGGGCGTAGTTCAATGGTAGAACCCCAGCCTTCCAAGCTGATGACGCGGGTTCGATTCCCGTCGCCCGCTCCATAGGATATCTTTAACGGCTCTGGCTCCTTTTGGTGCCAGAGCCGTTTTCATATACATGCCGGGGACCCCACATCCCCTCCTAAGTTGCGGTGAAATAGTTCCTGGATTAGCCGCAAAAGCTGTTATCCAGGAACTATTTCACCGCAACTTATTGAGGCCGAGCGGGTTGGGTCGATGATGGGTTCTGTTGCCGAGAAGATGAGGGCAGCCGGTCAGGAGTCTGTGTAGGGTTTTGTGGTTGGTATACCGTAGCCGCGCATCATGGAGCCGAACGCTTTGACATCGAGGGTGTCTGAGAGCTTGAAATGAATGACGTTGTGGCCCATGGCACGCAGGTTCGCGTCGCGCACGAGGGCAGCTCGATAGGTTTTTGCCGCAGTATGTTCCGGATCATTTTGGGCATCGTCCTCAAACTTGCCTAGTCCATGCAGCTCAGCCAGCATCCAAGAGCCGTCTGGCATCTGCCAGCCGTAATCTGCCAAATAATAGCCGGCGTTTCCCGGTCGAGTGATTTCAACCTGAAGTTCGGGAGCGGCAACTCCCGCCAGAATCATTGCCGCCCGTGCCTCGGATTCTCCACCGTTATCCGATCTGCCATCCATGTGTTCAAAAACGTCAAATGCGCGCGCAATGCCGTGCAGTCCGCGACAGTTCGCTTGTGCATATGCACGCAATTCTTCACGCTCGACACCGTACTCACGAGCCAACCCGTCGACATAGCCTAGTGCATATCGAAAAGCGCTCGTTCGGGCGATGTCGACCACCGTGCGATATGGATCCGTTAACGTAAACGGGCCGAGCTGCCATACGTCGCCCGGCCGCCAGCGTCGGTATTCAACGAATTCGTACATATCGCGTCTGGTGGAACGCGGTAGCAGCACTTGCACCTTGTCGAGAAGCGAATATGCAGAACCGATGCCATAGAGCAGTGCCGCCGTTGCTCCACAAAACACGGCATCCGGTTCAACGACTGCAATAGCGGATGCCAATTGAAAGATGCGATCTTCGACGCCGAGGTCATTCCAAGACGCGGGATCAGCGTAGACATGGTTGTAGAGTCGAATAATCATCTCTTTTTGCATGAGCGCGTAGGCACAGCGTTCATCCCATTTTTTGGTAGCTACAAACAGGTGCCCGCCATGATGGGCCTCGAATAACCGGAAGAACAGCTCTAATTGCGGTTTGGTACAGCGTTTATCATGACTCATTTTCGACCCCATGGTCTCGAGGGGGAGTGAATGACACTACGCTATCCCATATTTGGCCCGCCTGACCTTGCCATGAACTGACCAAAAGCTTGACGGGGCAGGTCAGAGTCATGAGTCGTAGCCAAACATATCGGCAAACGGTTGATTAGTGCCCCTCGGCGGCACTAAAAACCACCCTTACAGAAAGTTGCGGTGGAATAGTTCCTGAAAGGCTCGAATAAGCCTAAATCTAGGAACTATTTCACCGCAACTTAAGAGGGGATGGGGCTGAGTGGCGGGCGATGCCGTTGCCTGTCGGTTAGTGGCGGGATTGGTGGCGGAGCTTGTCGATGGTGGCGTCGGTGCTCTGGCTGCGGGCTTCGGCGGCGCGGTCGCGGGCGTCGGCTGCGGTTTGGCGCTTGCGACGGTAATCGATCATGCCTTGGATGATGGGCTTGCCAAAGCTCACGACATCATCGTTGTAGATGGCGGTTCGGGCTGCGAGGAGGCAGTCGGTAAAGTCCATATGGGTCTTGCCAAAGAGTTTGACGGCAAGGGCGACAACGGTGGGCTCGTCGACCATGACGTCATCGAGCAGCCTTTTCAAGGCCGCAGCAATCTCAACGCGGGGAACCTTATAGACGTCGCGCAGCGTGACCACGACGCGCGTGATGATTTCGGGGTAGACGCGAGCGGTGCGTGTGGCGATGACCTTGGCGGCGCGCGGTGACAGAACTTCGTCGTCGTCAAGCAGGTAGCGTAGGATGACGGTCTCGTCGATGATGGTGCTACTCATGGATATCTACTTCCTCGGGACCCAAAATCGAATCGTCGCTTTCTGTAGCAAGGTACTCAATCCAGGCATTGCGCTCCTCGGAGCGGCGATTGGGGTCCCCATATGCTTTGAGCGATCCATAGGCGGCGGTGCCGTCCTTTGAGCGCACGGCGGCCGGCTGAAAGGGAAGCTTGCGCATCAAAATGCTCTGCGCGACAAAAAGGCGAACGGCCTCGGCAAGCGATGTGCCCATGGCGTCGTAGAGATGCTCGGCATGCTGCTTGTCTTCCTCGCGAATGCGCACCTGCAGGATGGCTCTTTTTTGAGTCGATGACATCACTGGCCCCCTTAATGAGCGTGCAATATAGTCGGTCAAATGCGGCACATGCCGATACCCGAGCATCTTATAACTATTACTTTATTTCGCTCAAGTAAATAACCATTAACACGAATACAAGCGTAGTACATCCAAAATGAGAGTGCGTAAAAATCTCAGAGGTGTACGCATGTAATACACTCACCTTTATAGCTTCTAGAGAATAATTCCAACCTGCTAAAACCCCTGCAATACACCCGTATTGCAGGGCCTATGCTCAAGTTTGCCCCCTGCAACTGCGTATATTAAACCTGTATAGCGTTGGAGGAATTCTATCGAAGTGCCTGTTTCGCCGCATGCACTCGATACGCCGATGCCGGACCACGGGCGGTCCGGGGCAACGTCGGCAGGGTCTCTCCGGCATGGGATTCAGGAGGGAGTGAACAACATGGGCAATAAACGAGTCGTGGCTGATTCTTCACACTGCATTGGGTGCCAAACCTGTATGGCGGCGTGCATCGAAGCACACGATATTCCCGGCAACATCGCCGCACCTCGCTTGCGCGTAACGCGCACCTACGAGATTTCCGCGCCGGTGGCATGTCACCACTGCGAGGATGCCCCGTGCGCCAAGGCCTGCCCCACGGGCGCCTTGTTCTTTGATCCAAAGAACCATCGCATCGGCGTCAACGAGGACAACTGCATCGGCTGCAAGAGCTGCGTCATGGCCTGCCCCTTTGGCGCCGTGAGCGTGGCGACCACGCAGGTCCCCGTCTTGATGGGCGACGTGCGCGTAGGTTCGCAGACTAAGAGCTTCGTGCTCAAGTGCGACCTGTGCGTGGACCGTCCCGGCGGTCCGGCGTGTGCCGAGGCTTGTCCGACCAAGGGCCTCACCCTGGTAGACGAGGAGCGCCTGGCAGAACTGACTGCCGAGCGTGCCCGCGCCGCCATCGAAAACGAGGCGTAGGCGGGTGGCCATACAGGCCCAATGATTGTCAAATAAGTACCGAGCATTCGGTAGCAGAAAAAGGAAGGAGGGTGTCATGGAGAAGCATAAAGTGATCTGCCCGTACTGCGGCGCCGGTTGCCAGTTTAACCTCCTGGTCCAAAACGGCCAGGTTGTGGGTACCGAACCGCTCAACGGCATCACCAATCAGGGCGAGCTGTGCCTTAAGGGCATGAGCGGCTACGACTTCATCAACGACACCAAGATCTTGACTCCTCGCGTACTGCACCCGATGATCCGCCGCACCAAGGGCGCGGATCTTGAGCGCGTAAGCTGGGACGAGGCACTGGATTTCACCGCATCTAAGATGCAGGCCATAATTGACGAATATGGTCCTAACGCTGTCATGACCACCGGCTCTTCGCGAGGCGGCGGCAATGAGGCGAACTACGTCATGCAGAAGTTTACGCGTGCGTGCATCGGCACCCACAGCGTGGACAACTGCGCCCGTACTTGACACGGCCCTACTGTCCTCGGTCTGATGGACACGGTTGGTTCAGGTTGCATGTCATGCTCCATCCCCGGTATGGAGGATGCGGGCTGCATTTTCCTCTTCGGCTATAACCCTGCCGATTCGCACCCCATCGTCGCAAGGCGTATCGTGCGAGCCAAAGAAAAGGGTTGCAAGATCATCGTCGCCGATCCGCGCCATATCGAAACCGCGCGTATCGCCGATCTCTACCTTCCGATCAAGAACGGTTGCAACGTTGCGTTCCTCAACGCCTTTGCCAACTGCTTGGTCAACGATGGCCTCTACGACAAGGAATTCGTCGCCGAGCATACGAACGGCTTTGACGAGTGGTGGGAGACCATCAAGAACTACACTCCCGAATCCGTACAGGACATCACGGGTGTCGAGCCCGCGCTGATCCACCAAGCTGCCGAGATGTACGCCACGGCGAAGCCCTCTGCCATCATTGGCTGGGGCATGGGCGTATGCCAGCAGAAGCAGAACCTGAAGACGGTGCACACCATCGCCTCCATCGCCTGCGTTGCCGGCCAGATCGGCAAACCCAATTCCGGCCTCGCGCCCGTGCGCGGTCAGAATAACGTCCAGGGCTCCTGCGATATGGGCATGCTGCCCAACCTGTACCCTGGCTACCAGAAGGTCACCGACCCGGCAGTGCGTGCCAAGTTTGCCAAGGCTTGGGGCGTGCCCGAGGAAAAGCTCCCGCTCGAGGAGGGCTACAAGCTCACCGACCTGGGCCACCTGGTCGACGAGGGCAAGGTGCACTGCTTCTACAACTACGGCGAGGACCCGGTGCAGACCGAGCCCGATTCGGCCGGTATGCGCAAGACGCTCTCCGAGCTGGATCTGTTCATTTGCCAGGACATCTTTATGACGCAGACGACCATGCTCGCCGACGTCATCCTGCCCGCTACCTCTTGGGGCGAGCACGAGGGTGTCTTTACCGCATCCGACCGTAGCTTCCAGCACTTTGACGCGGCCGTTCCGCCCAAGGGCGAGTGCCGTCACGACTGGGAGATCTTCGCGGATCTGTCTACGCGCATGGGTTACCCCATGCACTATGACAACACCGAGCAGATCTGGAATGAGTGCATTAGCCTGTGCCCCAACTTTGTGGGCGCGACCTACGAGAAGATGGCTCCCGAGGGCGGTTACGCCCAGTGGCCGGTCAAGAGCACCGATGTGAACGACCACGGTACGCCCGACATGTTCGCTGGTGGCAAGTTCACCACCAAGGACGGCCGCGCCAACCTGATGGCGCACGACTGGGAGGCGCCCTCCGAGCTTCCCGACGATGAGTACCCGCTCATCCTGTGCACCGTTCGCGAGGTCGGCCACTACAGCTGCCGCTCGATGACCGGCAACTGCAAGACGCTGGCGCTGCTTGCCGACGAGCCCGGCTTTGTCCGCATGAATCCCGCGGACGCCGAGGCACGCGGCATCAAGAATGGCGACATCGTCTCGATTCACAGCCGCCGCGGCCAGGTATACAGCCGTGCCGACGTGAGCGATCGCATCAACAAGGGCACGGTCTACATGACCTACCAGTGGTGGATCGGCAAGTGCAACGAGCTGACCATTCACAAGGTCGACCCGGTCTCGCACACGCCCGAGGACAAGTTCTCCGCCTGCCAGGTCGACGCTATCGCCGACCAGGTCTGGGCTGAGGGCGAGGTGGAGCGTCAGTACACCGAGCTCAAGCAGGCTCTGGTGGACGCCGCCGCTCCCCAGGACATTGAGCCCGGCGCCGCCAAGTTCGACGACGAGACGCACGTGAACCAAATCGTGTAGTCCCGTTCTCGTTGGCTATTTGGGCCGGGCGTCCCGTACGTTCGGGAGCCCGGCCCGTTATTTTGAAAGGAAGTGGGGATGAACCGCTTCATCGGCATCAACCCGGAGAGGTGCATCGGCTGCGGAACATGCCAGTCCGCCTGTGCCGACGCCCACCGGATGCAGGGTCTTCAGGATACGCCGCGCCTGGCGCTCGTGAAGACCGGCGGTATTTCGGCCGCCCTTGCCTGCCACCATTGCGAGGGTGCCCCCTGCGCCGAGGTTTGCCCGGTGAATGCCATCGAGCACGATGGCGATCGCATCCACGTCAAGGAGCAGGAGTGCATCGGGTGCAGGCTGTGCGCCATCGCGTGCCCCTTCGGAGCCATCCATCCTGATGGCACGTCTATCGCCGGTGTCGCAGGCATGTGCGACCCGACGCCTTCGTATCCTAAGTCCCTGAGCAGCCTGCTTACGTGGGCTCCCGGCCAGTACACCTGCGCTGTCAAGTGCGACCTGTGCGCCTTTGATCCGGACGGCCCACATTGTGTGGCGGCGTGCCCCACCAAGGCGCTGACCGTCATGGGCGGCGCGGCCGATCGTGAGCTCGACGAGGCCAAGCGCCTGCGCTCGATCGAAAACGGTCCCGTCGTCGACGCTACCGCTGTGGCCCAGGGCCTGTCCGAGAAAGCAGAAGGGAGCGTAAACAATGGATAGCATGACGCTGTTTATCGCATCGCTTGCCGTCTCGTGCATCGGTGCGCT
Organism: uncultured Collinsella sp.; assembly: GCA_900543605.1. Classification (GTDB taxonomy): domain Bacteria; phylum Actinomycetota; class Coriobacteriia; order Coriobacteriales; family Coriobacteriaceae; genus Collinsella. The sequence continues at coordinate 8,241 of UQSK01000033.1, read as the reverse complement.
CGCCTCGGTTCTGCTGATCAAGGCCGATAACGCCGCCAAAACCGCCGGCTGCCTTATCGGCGCCGTCGCCGCGGTGCTTTCGTTTGTGGCCGGTATCCAGGCCGTGCTGGGCGATGTCACGTCGGTCGACACCATCGTGTTCTTCCCGTTTGCCCATTTCCAGCTGCTGCTCAATCAGCTGTCCGGCCTGTTCGTGGCGCTCATCTCGGTGCTCGCGTTTGCCGGTTCGATCTACGGTCTCAACTACTTTGATGAGTACCCGGGCAAAAAGGGCCGCGCTGGCTTCTTCTTTAACACCTTCGTGGCGTCCATGATGCTCGTCATTACCGCCGACAACGTGTTTTGGTTCCTGGTCGCCTTTGAGCTCATGTCGCTGACCTCGTACTTCCTGGTCGTGATCGAGGAGAACGAGAATTCCATCCACGGCGGTTGGCTCTACTTTGTGATCGCACACGTGGGCTTTGTGCTCATCATGGCGAGCTTCCTCACCATGACCAACTTCGCCGGTGGCTCGTTTGCCTTTGCGGATTTCCGCGCTACGCAGTTTAGCCCCGCGGTCGCATCCGTGTGCTTCGTGCTCGCCTTCTTTGGCTTTGGCGCCAAGGCCGGTATCATCCCGCTGCACGGCTGGCTGCCCAAGGCACATCCCGAGGCGCCGTCCAACGTGTCGGCCCTCATGTCCGGCGGCATGATCAAGATCGGTATCTTCGGCATCCTCAAGGTTGGTCTCGACCTGCTCTCCGCCTCGGGCGTTCAGGTTTGGTGGGGCCTTATGGTCATGGTCTTCGGTGCGATCTCGTCGGTTCTCGGCGTGGCCTTCGCCCTGCAGGAGCATGACATCAAGCGCCTGCTGGCCTATCACTCCGTCGAGAACATCGGCATCATTCTGCTCGGCGTCGGTGCCTCCATGGCCGCCATGGCGCTCAACTCGGTCGGTATCGCCGTCCTGGCTCTGATGGCCGCCCTCTACCACACGTTTAACCACGCGATGTTTAAGGGCGAGCTGTTCTTGGGCGCCGGTGCGCTGCTGTACTCTACGGGTACGCGCAATATGGAGAAGATGGGCGGCCTGTTCCGTCGTATGCCGGCAACGGCCATCTGCTTCCTCGTTGGCGCGCTTGCCATCTCGGCCATCCCGCCCTTTAACGGCTTTGTTTCCGAGTGGTTTACCTACCAGTCGCTGTTTAATGCCGCCATGCAGGGCGACAAGGCCGTCATGATCGTGGCCGTGTTCGCTGCCGTCGCGCTTGCCATTACCGGCGCGCTGGCTGTCACGTGCTTCGTCAAGGCCTATGGCGTCTCCTTTGCCTCCGCGCCCCGTTCCGAGGCTGCGGCCAATGCCAAGGAGGTTCCCGCCCCCATGGTGTTCGCGCAGGGCCTGCTCGCGGCCATCTGCGTCGTGCTGGGCATTGGCGCTCCCGTGATCGCGCCCGTGCTGGTCGATGTCGCCGCGTCCGTGCTGCATCCGTACGGCGGCGTGTTTGCCGCCGAGGGCATGGAGCTCATGAACCAGTACTCCGGCGCTGCCACCTCCACGCCCGCGATCGCTATTGCGCTCGTGGTGCTCGTCGGTCTTGCCTGCGGTTATCGCAAGCTCAAGACCGTCGGCAAGGTGCAGAAGTCCCAGCCGTGGGCATGCGGCTATGCTCCCAACGAGCATATGCCCGTCGTGGCCACGACCTTTGCCTCCGAGGTGTCCTGGTTTATGCAGCCGCTCTACACGCTGCGCGACCGCTGCACGGCCGTCTGCTGGTCCATCGCGCACTTCTTCCAGAAGCTCACCGGTGTGGCCGAGGCTGTGGAGCCCGTACCCGACAAGGTTCTCGTCGATGCCCCGCATAAGGGTGTCGAGAAGCTCGCCGACCTCGCGACTAAGCTCGAGGGTGGCAACTACAGCATCTATATCTGCTACATCGTCGCGGCACTCGTGGTGTTCCTCGTGCTCGCCGTGCAAATGGGTTAAGGAGGGGAGAGCATGAACAACATCGTACTTGCCGTTCTGCAGGGCGTGGTCGTCATGGCCGTCGCGCCGTTCTTCTCCGGTCTCGGCCGCGTGATCCGCGCCAAGATGCACAACCGTCGCGGCCCCAGCATCATGCAGGACTATCGCGACCTGGCCAAGCTCTTTGCGCGCCCCGAGTCCCAGAGCGAGGACGCGAGCTTTGCGCTGCGCATTATGCCGCCGCTGTTCTTCGCCGTCGCCTTTATGCTCGCGATGGGCCTGCCGCTCTTTACGGCGCAAAGCCCCATCCCGGTCTTTGGTGACGCCATCACCATCATGTACAGCCTGGCGCTCGCCCGCTTCTTCTTCGCCCTCTGCGGCGTGGATTCGTCCAACGCCTACGCCGGTATCGGCGGCGTCCGCGAGCTGCTCATGAGCGTGCTCATCGAGCCGTCCATGCTGCTGGCGCTGTTTGCCGCCGCCCTGGTGTGCGGTTCCACCGACATCGCCACCATGGGTCAGCACATCATGACGGGCGCCATCGACGCGCCGGTCGCCGTAATCCTCGCCGGCATCGCCTTTGCGATTGCCTGCTACATGGAACTCGGCAAGCTGCCGTTTGATCAGGCCGAGGCCGAGCAGGAGCTTCAGGAGGGCCCGCTCGCCGAGCTTTCCGGCCCGTCGCTTGCGATGGCCAAGCTCGCCATGTCCATGAAGCAGGTCCTGGTCGTCGCCTGGTTCTGCGCGATCTTCGTCCCCTGGGGCGAGCCCGCGACCGTGGGCGCCGCCGCTGTTCTGGGTGCAGTCATCTTCCTGGTGAAGTGCCTGATCGATTTTGTCGTATGCGGCGTGATCGAGAACTCCTGCTCGCGCTCGCGTTTTAAGGTGCTTGGCAATCAGACCTGGGCCGTCGTGGGCATCGCCGTTCTGGCGTTTGTCTTCGTGGTCGTCGGCGTGTAGGAGAAGGGAGAAACAATGTCATTTGCAGTCAGTCTGTCCCTTCTCGGCTTGGTCGCTATCGCGGCCCCGATGGTGGCCTCGGTGCTCGTCGCCCTGTTCCCCCGTCCGTACGCCAAGTGGTTCAGCGTTTTGGGTGCCGCCGTCTCGACGGTCTGCACCATCGCCCTCGCCGCGAATTTCGCTGGCGCCGGCATGCCCGACACGCAGGTCTCCCTGATCTCGTTTGGGCAGACCCTCGTCATGGGATTCACCTTCGATCGCATGAGCACGCTGCTTGCGCCCGCCTTTGTGGGTATCGGCCTGCTTGTCGTGATCTATTCGATTCCCTATATGAGCGAGAATAACCGTGAGCATCCCGACGCACCGCGTCGTCGCTTCTACGCGTACCTCGCGACCTTCATCGGCGCCATGGCTGGCCTTGTGTATAGCTCGACCCTTTTAGGCCAGCTCGTGTTCTTTGAGATCACGGGTGCGTGCTCTTGGGGCCTCATTAGCTACTACATGTCGCCTACGGCCAAGAAGGCGGGCATGAAGGCCCTGATCATCACGCATATCGGTGCGCTCGGCCTGTATCTGGGCGCCGCTATCGTGTTTGCCCACACCGGTACCTTCGCCATTACCGCGATTGCCGGCCTCGACGCCAAGCTCAAGGCTATCGTCCTTTTGCTCGTGCTGTTTGCGGCCTGGGCCAAGTCCGCACAGGTTCCCATGTACATGTGGCTGCCTTCGGCTATGGAGGCGCCGACGCCTGTTTCGGCTTACCTGCATGGCGCCTCGATGGTCAAGGTCGGCGTGTGCGTGTTCGCGCGTGCACTCGTCTCTGCCGGCGAGATTCCCGAGATCGTGGGCTGGGTTGCCATTATCGACGCCATGGTCACCATGCTCTTTGGTTTCCTTATGTACCTGCCGCAAAAGGACATGAAGCGCCTGCTGGCCTTCTCCACGATTGCCCAGCTCTCCTATGTGTTCTTTGGTCTGGGCCTTTCGGTCTTTGGCAGCCAGCTGGCCTTTGACGGTGCCGTGTGCCACATCTTTAACCACGCCTTCGCCAAGACCCTGTTTTTCCTGATCGCCGGTTCGTTCTCCTTTACGCTCGGCACGCGTATGCTGCCCAAGCTTCGCGGCATCGTAAAGAAGTACCCGATCTCGGGCGTGGGCTTCGGTGTCGCGGCGCTCGCCATTGCCGGCGTGCCGCCCATGAACACGTTCTTCTCGAAGTTCCAGATCATCGCCGGCGGCTTTTCTGTGGGTGCCGGCAACGTCGCGATCCTGGTGCTCGTGTGCATCATGGTTGCCGAGACGGTTGCCACCTTTGCCTGGTTCCTCAAGTGGATGGGCTATTGCCTGCCCGGCGAGCCGAGCGAAGAGGTCGCTGCGGGAGCCCCGCTTCCCCGCGCGATGGCGTTCGTGTTCATCGTGCTCATCATCATGGTTATCGTCAGCGGCCCGCTTTCGGCCAGCTGGATCGGTTAGGAGGTAGAACGACATGGGTTATTCGATCGTCAACATCCTTGGCGGCCTTCTGATCGTCACGTCCACCATGGTGGTCGTCTCAAAGAACATCAAGCACGCCATCAGCTGGTATGCGGTGCAGTCGTTGGTGCTCGTGGGGCTGCTCGCTACGCTCGGTGCCACTACCGGTGCGCAGGAGCTGCTTATGTGGGCCGGACCTGCCTTTATCACTAAGGTCGTCCTGGTCCCTTATATCCTCAACCGCGCATACAAGAAGATGGGCGAACCGAGCGACGCATCGCTCAAGGCCGGCCTTAAGCCCGCGTGGGCCATTTGCATCATCGCCGTTGAGGTCGCGATCTGCTTTGCCGTCGTGACGCAGATCAGCCTGCCCACGGCCGAGGTCGCAACGCCTGCGCTCGCCATTAGCTTCGCTCACTTCTTTGTGGGCCTCACCTGCATCATCTCGCAGCGCAACATCATGAAGCAGATCTTTGGATACTGCCTTATGGAAAACGGCAGCCACGTGACGCTCGCGCTTTTGGCCCCCACCGCTCCCGAGATCATCGAGATCGGTATCGCCACCGACGCCATCTTTGCCGTCATCATCATGTCCATCGTCGTGCGTCGCATTTGGGACGACTCCCACTCGCTCGATTCGCGCGACCTGTCCGAGCTGAGGGGGTAGTCCATGGAAACGTTGATTCTCGCCCTGCTCGCGACTCCTTTGGTGTTCTCGCTGGTCATGGCGTTTTTGCCCAAGAATACGTCCTATAACGTATTTGCCGGTCTCAACCTGGTCTCCGTCGCAGCCGTACTGGTGCTGTCGATTGTGACGGCCGGTGACGTCCTTATGAGCGGCGACACCGCGAGCGCTCTTGGCCTGTGGTTCCACCTCGATTCGCTGGGCGCCATCTTTGTGCTGCTCATCGGCTTTATCGGTTTTCTTACGGGGCTGTTCTCGCTGCCCTATGTAAAGGCCGATATCGAGGAGGGCTCCATGCCCGCCGAGCGCGCCAAGCAGTATTTTGCGCTGTTTAGCCTGTTTGTGTTCACCATGCTGCTCGCGTGCCTGTCCAACAACATGATCCTCACGTGGGCCGCCGTGGAGGCAACCACGCTTTCCACCGTGTTCCTCGTGGGTATCTACAAGAACAAGACGGCCCTCGAGGCTTCTTGGAAGTATGCGATGGTCTGCACCGCCGGCGTGGCCTTTGGCCTGTTCGGTACGCTGTTGATCTACGCCAACGCCGCCGACGTGATTCCCAACGCCCACGAGGCCGCGTTCCTGTCGTGCGTGCTGCCGTATGCCAACCAGTTCGACCCGACGCTCATGCGCCTCGCCTTTGCGTTTATCGTGATCGGCTTTGGCACCAAGGCCGGCCTGTTCCCCATGCACACTTGGCTGCCCGATGCCCACTCCCAGGCCCCGAGCCCTGTCTCGGCCCTGCTCTCGGGCGTGCTGCTTAAGTGCGCCATGCTTGTGATCATGCGCTTCTACGGCTTTACCATCCAGGCCGTGGGCGCCGAGTATCCGCAGCTTTTGTTGCTGATCGTCGGCACGCTGTCCATTTTGGTGGCGGCGCTTTCGATGTTTCGTCAGGACGACCTCAAGCGCCGCTTTGCGTACTCGTCTGTGGAGAACGTGGGCGTTATCGCCCTGTGCCTGGGTATCGGTGGCCCGCTGGGTATCGCCGCGGCCCTGCTGCACTGCGTGTTCCACGGCTTTACCAAGACGCTTGCTTTCTGCGTGTCCGGCAACATCCAGCACGCCTTTGGCACGCGTAGCCTGGCCAAGATCCAGGGCGTCGTCGAGGTTGCCCCCGCAACCGCCGCGCTCGCCGTCCTGGCGCTGCTCGGTCTTGGTGCCTTCCCGCCCTTTGGCATGTTTATCTCCGAGTTCCTGACTTTTGTCGCCGGTGTTACCGCCGGTCCCATGTGGCTGGTCGTCGTGGTCGCCCTCGGCCTTACCGTGGCCATCTCCGCGCTCACCCGCATCGCACTCAAGTCGGTATTCGGCCATGCGCCCCAGGGCATGGGCAAGCATGAGGCCCCAGCGCTCACGCTTATCCCCGAAATCATCCTGGCCGTCATGATCTTGTGGTTTGGCATCGCCACCCCGCTGCCTCTCGTGCACGGTGTGGAGACCGCGACCGGCATCGTGCTCGAGCAGAGCACCGAGGAACTTCGCGCGACGCCGATGTACCGCGCTGTGTTCGGTACCGAGACCGCTCAGAGCGAGGTGGAGTAACGAATGATTGAAACTGAGAACAAGGTGTATGCCCGTCGCTGCGAGAGCCATGTCGAGGCCCTGCGCCGCGCCGTTCCGGGCTGCATCGAGAAGGTCGAGTGGCAGTGCGAGGACCAGCTGACGATTACCGTCAAGCAGGACAAGCTGCCCGAGGCCGTCCACTACCTGTACTACGAGCGCTACGGCTGGATTCCCGTGATTGTCGGCAACGACGAGCGCTCCCTGTGCGGCCGTTACGCCGTGTACTACGTCATCTCCATGGAGGGGGAGGATCCCGGCTGGGTGACCGTGCGCACCGAGGTCGATCCCGCCAAGATGACGTTCCCGTCCGTGACACCGTTCGTCCCCGCCTGTGTGTGGGGCGAGCGCGAGCTTCGCGACATGTTCGGCCTGATCCCCGAGGGTCTGCCCGACCGTCGTCGCCTGGTGCTGCCCGACGATTGGCCCAGCGGCCTGTACCCGCTGCGCAAGGACTCCATGGACTACCGCTTCCGTCCCGCTCCCGCGAGTGACATGGAAAACTACGAGTTCTTGGCCGATACCAAGGGCAAGGAGACGACGCTCGTCCCCATGGGACCGTTGCACATCACCTCCGACGAGCCCGGCCACTTCCGCCTGTTCGTTGAGGGCGAGACGATCGTCGATGCCGACTACCGTCTGTTCTACGTGCACCGCGGCATGGAGAAGGTCGCCGAGACGCGCCTGAACTATGACGCCGTGACGTTCCTCGCCGACCGCATCTGCGGCATCTGCGGCTGCGCCCACTCGGTGGCCTATGCCGAGGCCGTCGAGCGCGCCCAGGGCATTCATGTCCCGCCGCGCGCCCAGTACATCCGCGCCATCATGCTCGAGGTCGAGCGTCTGCACTCACACCTGCTCAATATTGGCCTCGCATCGCACTACACCGGCTTCGACTCCGGCTTCCAGCAGTTCTTCCGCGTCCGCGAGAAGTCCATGGACCTGGCCGAGAAGCTCTCCGGTCACCGCAAGACCTACGGCCTCAACGTGATCGGCGGCGTGCGTCGCGACATTTTGGCCGAGCAGAAGCTCTCCACGCTCACGACCATCCACCAGCTGCGCTCCGAGGTTCAGGAGCTCGTCGACGTCTTGCTCTCCACGCCCAACTTTATTGAGCGTACGAGTGGCATCGGCATCTTGGACCGCAAGATCGCACGCGACTTCTCGCCGGTCGGCCCGCTCATGCGTGGCTCGGGCTATGCCCGCGACGTGCGCTTTGACCATCCCTTCGACGGCTACGCCGATCCGGACGTCCAAAAGATGCACGCCGCTACGGCCGACACCTGCGATGCCTTTGGCCGTACCGCCGTCCGCATCCAGGAGGTCTACGATTCGATCGACATGATCGAGACCATGCTCGAGAACTGCCCGTCGGGCCCCATCCTTACCACGGATTGGGAGTACACCCCGCACAAGTACGCCATCGGTGCCACCGAGGCGCCGCGCGGCGAGGACGTGCACTGGGCCATGCTCGGCAACAACCAGAAGTGCTACCGCTGGCGCGCCAAGGCGGCCACGTACAGCAACTGGCCGGTCCTGCGCTACATGTTCCGCGGCAACACCGTGGGCGACGCTGCGCTGATCGTCGGTTCGCTCGACCCGTGCTACTCCTGCACCG
>UQSK01000032.1 GCA_900543605.1 uncultured Collinsella sp. | reverse complement strand
TGCGACACTGAAGTGAGTGTCCATCCTCGCAGTATCCGGTTCTCAAGGTGCACGCTTTGCGGCTCATCCGGTTCCACCGGGCCGCGCGGCAAGGAGATATATTGCCAGACCGGAGGGGCCCCGTGGGCGGGAATCTGGGCGTACACATTTTCTACACATTTTGTGATCCGACTAACGTTTGCCAGCCGTTACCTACCGCTCGCCGAGCATCTCTTTATATAAGGCAGTCTCATGGTTATAAGGCAGTCTCATGGTTAAAGCGGATACGTCCCCCTAGCTAAAGCACAGCCAGCATCGAGCAACTCATCACGTTCTTCCACCGAGAACCCCTCGGCGTAGACGCGCACCACTGGTTCGGTCCCGCTAGGACGGACCAGCAGCCACGTGTCATCCTCGAATGCCAAACGCAAGCCATCCATATGACTAACGTTTTGCGGCACCTTGCCACAAATCGACTTGGGGTTTACGCCCGGCAGCAGGGTTCGTAACGTTTCGGCATCTTCGGCCTCAAGGCGCAAATCGCGTCGACCGTAACTCGTCTTACCAAAACTGTCCTCGAGTTGGTCGACCAGAACGCCCAAAGGCGCGTCCGTCTTTGCCATAAGCTCACACAGAATCAGGCAGGCGAGGATGCCATCGCGCTCGGGCATATGCGCGGCAATGCCGATACCACCGGCTTCTTCGCCGCCTATGAGGACGCCGCCCTTCTTCATCTCCGCCGCTATATATTTGAAACCGACTGGTTTGACGGTCACGCGGCAGCCAAGCGCCTCGGCAATGCGACGCACAAGCGTCGAGCTCGAAAGATTGACGACGACGCGCCCCTCCAAATTACGAAATTGAACCAAGTCGCCCAAAACGAGCGCCATGATCTGATGCGGATGTATATATCTGCCGCGCTCGTCAACCGCACCGATACGGTCGGCGTCGCCGTCGGTCACCAGGCCAGCGCACGCCCCGTCATCGATAACCGTGCGCTCGCAAGCGTCCACCCAAGGCTCAACGGGGTCGGGGCAGATATCTTCTTGGTCAGACGCCTGCCCGGCGTGAATCTCGTGCACCTCAACGCCAAGCTCGCGCAGCAAGTCGGCTAGATAGCCCTGGGCCGCGCCGCCCATGGGATCGACAACCACGCGCAGGTGCGCGTCGCGGATGGCTTCGGCATCGACAAACGATGCCACCGCCTGCATATAGTCAGGAATGATATCCGCGGTGCGATATTGCCCCTCGATCCCCATTGGCTCGGGAGCCATGGTCTCTTCGAGCTCTTCGATGACATCCTGGTTGGCGGTTGAGCCATCACCCATGCGAATCTTGAAGCACAGATAACCCTGCGGATGATGGGACCCCGTCACCATGAGCGCGCCGCACGCCTCACCGTCATAAGCCGCCGCCCACGTAAGGGCAGGGGTCGGAACAGGTCGCGAAGCGAGCACGGCGTCTAGCCCGTGCGCTGCTAGCACGCCCGCCGCAAGCTCAGCGAACTCGCGCGCCAGGGGCCGGGTGTCGAACCCTATATATACCGTTTTGCCCGGATTGGTCTTTTGCCACAACTCGCCGACGGCATCGGCGATACGGGCAACGTTATCGGCAGTGAAGTCCTCATCGACGCGAGCGCGCCAACCGTCAGTTCCAAAATGAATTATCGCGCACACGCGCAGACACCTCACAGTGTTTGGATCATGGTACGCATGGGGTATACCCGCAACATGCACTCAGCAACCTGCCGGCACCAGCATTCACCATTTGGGCAAATGCTGCCGAGGACATGCAGGCAATAAAAAAACCGCCCCGTATGGAGCGGTTTTGCCCTTTATATATCGAGTGCCTCGGCCATCGCTGCCGTAGTGATTGCCGTGGTTCCACAGCAACTGCCCACCATTGCGGCACCGGCATGCCTCCATTCGATGCATGCGCGCGCAAAAGCTTCGGGGTTCTCGTGCCATACGGGGCCATCCTGAGTCTGGACCGGATCGCCCACGTTGGGACGCACCGTGACGGGAGTAGTCGCCGATGCAACCATCCTGGGCACCGCCGCGTTCGCGACCGCAAGCGAACAGCAATTAACACCAACCGAGTTTGCGCCGTGTTTTTCGGCGTACAAAACGGCTGCCTCGATGTTGAGGCCATCGCCCAACAGGTCGCCTTTATCGTCAACGACAAAACTCACCAGAACAGGCATGCCGTCGGCGGCATCTCGGGCACCGGCAAGTATGGGCTGCAAATTACGGATAGACGTCACCGTCTCGATCAGCAGACCGTCAACACCGGCATTGAGCAAGGCGTGCGCCTGTTCGCGCGCAATGCCTCGGATTTCACGATACTCGGCAGAGTCCTCGGCAAACCACTCAATACCGATCGGGCCCATCGAGCCCAGCAGCAGCTGAGGGTGCGCCTGGCGGGCATCGTCGACGGCCCCGCGATTGACCTCCGCCACGGACGGCGCAATCTGGTCGTGCTTGAGGGCATAGCTTGATGCCTGAAAGGTGTTGGTAATGAGCACCTGCGCGCCAGCGGCGACATACAGGCGATGGATACGAGAAACGGTCTGCGGCTCTGCCAGATTCCAAAACGCCGGTGGAATATCGGCGGCATCGTACTCATTCAACAAAACACTGCCCATGGGGCCCTGCGCCAACAAGGTCTCGCTCAACAAGCGGCGCGTAAGTTCCTCGGCACCAAAGCGGTTGTAATAACTCGTATCCATATATATCCCGCTATTCCTCGACGCTGATTCCCTGCTTTTCGAGATAGGCGAGCCAGCGGCTCATCGTGTCCTCGGAAAGCGCATGCTCCATCATGCAGGCCTCGGAATCGGCTCGCTCAAATTCGACACCGAGCTCCTGAACCAAAAACGTGCGGATGAGGCGATGACGGTACCAGATAGCCGTGCCAACCTCGCGGCCGCGATCGGTCAGGACTACCTTGCCGTAGTGCGATTGCTCGACAAGTTCGGATGCTTTGAGCGCCGAAACCGCTTTATTGACCGATGCCTTGGAGACGCCAAGGCGCTGCGCGATGTCGACCGATCGCACGCCGTTGGTTTCCCCCTCTTCGCTTTCAATGCGAACCATGCACTCCAAGTAGTCTTCGTTCGCCACCGTCAGGTGTAGTTCGCGCGAGCTATTTGTCGTATCCATGATCTTCCGTCCCTTCTGCATTCAATGGCTGATTCTACCCCATCCAAGCGTCGCGGTATGCCGTGGCATACCGTGCTAGAGTTCTTGTTGCACACGACGACCAAGATTGGAGCGGTCTTTATGGAAAACACCACTACGAACCACGATGTCCTCGAGCGCTTTTTGCGCTACGTCCAGATCAACACGCAGTCCGAGGATGCAAACTGCGACCAGGTACCCTCGAGCGCCGTTCAGTTTGACCTTGCCAACGTGCTGGCTGAAGAGCTGCGCGAGCTTGGTGCGGAAGATGCCCACGTGACCGAGCACGCCTATGTCTGCGCGCATATCCCCGCAAGTGCGGGCGCTGAGGACAAGCCCGCCCTGGGCCTGATCGCCCATCTCGACACCACCGAAGTTGCACCGGGTGCCGGCGTGAAGCCGCACATCGTACACTACGAAGGCGGCGACCTGGTCTGCGGCACGGTTGACGGTAAGCCCGTTGCCATGAGTACCGCCAAGCTTCCCGCCCTGAACGACCTCGCGGGTGAGGACTTGGTCTGCAGCGATGGCACCACGCTGCTGGGCGCAGACGACAAGGCGGGCGTCGCTGAGATCATGTCGCTTGTCGCGCGTATCGCTCAGGACCCTTCTCTGCCCCATCCCGCACTCGGCATTTGCTTCTGCCCTGACGAGGAGATCGGCCACGGAGCCGAGCTGCTGGATATCGATACCTTTGGCTGCAAGTACGCCTACACGGTCGACGGCGGCCCCATCGGCGAGCTGGAGTGGGAGTGCTTCAATGCCGCCGAGGTGACCGTCCGCTTTGAGGGCCAGTCCATCCACCCGGGCGACGCCAAGGGCCGTATGGTCAACGCAGGCAATCTGTTCTGCGACTTCAACGCGTTGCTCCCCTACGTGCAGCGCCCAGAGTATACGGAAGGCTACGAGGGCTTTTATCACCTTGAGGGCGTATCTGCGACCGTCGATCACGCCACAGCGCGCTATATCGTCCGCGACCATGACGCCGCCAAGTTCCAGCAGAAACTCGACCTTATTGATGCCGCCGCCTCGATGCTCAACCTGCGTCTGGGTGAGGAGCGCGTGACGGTCGAGATTAAGCAGCAATATCGAAATATGGCCGAGATCGTTCGTGACTATCCCGAGCTTATTGATGTTGCCAAGGAAGCCTACCTTGCCTGCGGCGTTGAGCCCCAAGTGCTGCCGATTCGCGGCGGCACCGACGGCGCGCAGCTGTCGTTCCGCGGTCTGCCCTGCCCCAACCTTTCCACCGGCGGCTATTGCTACCACGGCGTCAACGAGTTCGTCCCGGTCAGTTCGCTCGTCAAGATGACCGACGTGCTCCAGGAGCTCGTCGCCCGCTTTGCATAGGGAACTCGAACAATCTAGGTAAGCAAAACCGCCCCGTCCTCAAAACCGAGAACGGGGCGGTTTTTGGTGCAAGGGGAGTAGTCAGCACCGCAGGTTGAGCCAACGTCAGCGAGCGATGTCCAAGGCGAACAAGTTGGCATGAAAAAGGCAGGGCATTGACCTTCTGGTCATGCCCTGCCTTTTGAATGACAAATTGTCGCCTTGGGCGGCGCGCAGCGTCGAGCCGTTACGGCGTTTGGTAAAACGCCGTAACTTAGTAGTTGCCCTCGTAGCCGTTGCCGTCGCCGGTGGGCTCTTCGTAGTAGTCCGAATCGCTCGAATCGCTTGAGTCATCGGAATCGTCAGAGCTGACCGATGAGGTTGCGGTACCGTTTGCGTAGTCGTCAGACGTGTTGTTGTTCAGGTCGCCGATTGTAGAGCTGGAACCGTCGGAAAGACCCATGGTGTTGGGACCCTTGGGATCCTTGCCGGCATCGACGCGCTCCATCATTTCCTTGAGCTCGTCCTCGTAGACAAAGACGTAGCTCACACCGTCGATCATGGTGCTGTCGTCGGCGTACGAGGGCAGGTTGGCCGAGTAGATACCGTCGACATCCATACCGCGCATGGCGTTGACCGTAGCCACGATATCCTGAACGCTCATATCGGTTACGAGCATATCGGACAGCGAATTAACCAGGCCAAAAATCTTCGTGGCATCGAAGTTATTGAGAATCTGGTTGGCAAGGGCGCCAAGCACCTGACGCTGGTGGCGCATGCGTGTGTAATCGCCGTCGGCATAGGTGTAGCGGCAGCGGGCATAGGTAAGGGCGGTGGCACCGTCCATATGCTGCTGGCCAGCAGTAATCTTAATATCCAGGTGCTCGGGGTCGTCAACATCATCGGTTGCGTTAATGTCGATACCGCCAACCGAATCAATCAGCGCCTGCATACCGTCGAAGCTGACCTCGGCATAGTGGGAAATCTGAACACCGCACAGCTCGTTGACCGCCTCGACCATGGCCTCGGCGCCGCCAACGGTATGGCAGGCGTTGATCTTCATGGTCTCGCCCTTGTACTCAACCTTGGTGTCGCGCGGAACGGAAATGAGCGTCGCCTGCTTTTGCGTGGGGTCGATGCGTGCCAGGATAATCGAGTCGGCACGATACGTATCCTCGCCCGGACGGCCGTCGGTGCCAAGAAGCAGCACGTAGAACGGATCCTTTGCCTCATCGGTGTCAACCAGAACCCGACGCAAATTGTCGGTAATGACATTAGAATCGCCGAGCTTGCCCATAATGGTGGCAAACCACAGGCCGGCAGCGGTAGTGGCACTCAGCAGCACGCCAAGCACGACAATGAGCGCGACGTGACGAATCGTGTGGCTACGACGACGTTGACGAGCGCGCTCGGAATAGCGAGCCACGTTATCGCGACTGTAGATCTTGGCCTGCGCACCAGTTGAGGGTCTTCGGGCGGTGGTATCCGCGAGGGGCTTTTTATTAAACATAGGCAACCTGTATTAGTAGATGACGGGATCGGGGACGGTAGCATGCTCGACATGCGCGCCGAGTGCCTGCAGCTTTTCGACAAACCGCTCGTAGCCGCGCTTGATGTGATGAATGGCCGAAACCTCGGTCGTCCCGTCGGCGATCAAGCCCGCTACGACGAGGGCCGCTCCGCCACGCAGATCGGGCGAGGTAACCTGTGCACCCGAGAAGCCCTTGACGCCATGAATCATGGCATGATGGCTCTCAATACGAATGTCGGCACCCATGCGCACCAGCTCAGAGGCAAACATAAAGCGATTCTCGAAGATGTTCTCGGTAATAACGGAACTGCCGTCGGCGAGGGCGGAAAGCACCATAATTTGTGCCTGCATGTCGGTCGGGAAGCCGGGGAACGGAAGCGTCTGGATGTCGACCGGCTTGATGCGCTCGGCGCGATTCACGTGAACGCCGTCGTCGGTACGCTCGCAATCGATACCCATGAGCTCCATCTTCTTGAGCACCATGCCCAAGTGAATGGGGCAAAAGCCCGTGACATCGACACCGCGATCGTCGGCCATCAGCGCACCGGCGACGATAAAGGTACCGGCCTCGATGCGGTCGCCCACTACGCGATGGGTAACAGGATGCAGCTCTTCCACGCCCTCGATGGTCACGACAGGCGTACCGGCACCGACAATCTTAGCGCCCATCTCGTTGAGCATGTTGGCGAGATCGACGATCTCGGGCTCGCGGGCGGCATTGTCGATAACCGTGGTGCCCTGTGCGCGCACAGAGGCCATGATGAGGTTCTCGGTCGCACCGACGCTGGCGAACTCGAGCGTGACGGTGGTACCGCGCAGACCTTGGGGCGCATTAGCGTTGATGTAACCGTGGGCGGTATCGAACTCAACGCCCAGGGCTTCAAGACCAAGAATGTGCATATCGATCTTGCGAGCACCCAGGTTGCAGCCGCCCGGCATGGCAATCTTGGCGCGATGAAAGCGGCCCAGCAGGGGTCCCATGACGGCGGTGGAAGCACGCATCTTGGCAACGAGCTCGTAGGGGGCCTCCCAAGAATCGACCTGAGAGGTATCAATCTCGAGCGTGTGCTCGTCGAGAACATCGATCGTAGCGCCCATGCCCTTGAGCACCTTGCCCATCACGTGGACATCGGAAATATCGGGCACGTTCTGCAGCGTCGTCTTGCCCGGCGCCAGAAGCGTTGCCGCCATGAGTTTGAGCGCGGAGTTCTTGGCGCCCGAAACGGGCACGGAGCCTCCGATGGCGTGGCCACCCTCAACGCGGATAATATCCAAGGTCTACCCTTTCAAAAAGCATGCCCGGGGTGGCTGGGCCATCCCGGGCATGATGTGTTCGCAAATGGTCGAACGCTAAATCGTTTGACTATTGGGCAAGCTTGAGCTTACACCATGCGATTTCATTATAGAGGTAGGCGCGGCGTGCATCATCCTCCGACAAATTACCCAGCTTCTCTTCAAAACCTTGAATATCAGCTTTAAGCTTGTCGGCATCGACGGTCGCCAAATCGCAAGCGCGCTCGGCGAGAACGGTCACGACATCGTCCGCAACCTGGGCATAGCCGCCGGCCACGGCAAACGTGTGGTCGACAGTGCCCATGGCCTTATCGGAAACGCGAACGTAACCGCGGTCGATCGTGCAGATCTCGCTGGAGTGAGCAGGCAGAACGCCAAACTCGCCATCCGTGGACGGAATCGACACAAACGCAGCGTCGCCCTCATAGGCGCAGCTCACGGGGCACACGATGCGGATACGCATAACCTACTTCTCCCCCATCTTGCGGGCGCGCTCGCGCACGTCCTCAATCGTGGAAGCATAGCGGAAAGCCTGCTCGGGCAGGTCATCGGCCTTGCCGTCGACAATCTCGGCAAAAGAGCGGACGGTATCCTCGACGCGGACGTAGACACCGGGGTTGCCGGTGAACTTCTCGGCGACGTGGAAGGACTGCGAGAGGAACTGCTGAATCTTACGGGCACGGTTGACCGTAAGGCGCTGCTCCTCGGACAGCTCGTCCATACCCAGAATGGCGATGATGTCCTGAAGGTCGGAGTACTCCTGCAGGAGCTCCTGGACCTTGACGGCGACACGGTAGTGCTCCTCGCCGACGATCGAGGGATCGAGAGCGTCGGAGGAAGACGCGAGCGGGTCGATAGCCGGGAACAGGCCGAGCGACGAAATGCTACGCGAAAGAACCGTGGTGGCGTCGAGGTGCGTAAACGTCGTGGCAGGCGCCGGGTCGGTCAGGTCGTCTGCGGGGACGTAGACAGCCTGGACGGAGGTAATGGAGCCCGTCTTGGTCGAGGTAATGCGCTCCTGGAGGTCGCCCATCTCGGTTGCCAGCGTGGGCTGGTAACCAACGGCGGACGGCATACGGCCCAGCAGTGCGGAAACCTCGGAACCTGCCTGGGAGAAGCGGAAGATGTTGTCGATGAACAGCAGAACGTCCTGGCCACGATCACGGAAGTACTCAGCGGTGGTAAGACCGGCCAGACCGATGCGCAGACGCGCTCCGGGCGGCTCGTTCATCTGACCATAGACCAAGCAGGTCTTGTCGATAACGCCAGACTCGCTCATCTCGAGGAACAGGTCGGTGCCCTCGCGGGTACGCTCGCCGACGCCGGTGAACACCGAGGTGCCGCCGTGCTCCTGGGCGAGGTTGTTGATGAGCTCCTGAATCAAAACGGTCTTGCCGACGCCGGCGCCGCCGAACAGACCTGTCTTGCCGCCGCGGATGTAGGGCTCGAGCAGGTCGACGGCCTTGATGCCGGTCTCGAAGATCTCGGTCTTGGTGGTGAGCTCGTCGAAACGGGGCGCTGCATGGTGGATGGGGTAGAACTCCTCCACCTCGGGCATAGGCTTGCCGTCGACGGGCTTGCCCATGACGTTCCAAATACGGCCGAGCGTCTTGGGGCCAACGGGCATCTTCATGGGCTCACCGGTATCGGTGGCGATGAGGCCGCGCTGCAGGCCGTCGGTCGAGGACATGGCGACCGTGCGGACGACGCCGCCCGGAAGCTGGCTCTCGACCTCGAGGATCGTGCTCAGGTGACCGATCGGGGTCTCGGCCTCGACCGTGAGCGCGTTGTAGATCGGGGGCACCGCGCCGTCAAACTTGACGTCGACGACAGGGCCGATAATACGCACGATGCGACCATCACCGGCAGTCGTCTTCTTGGTGGCTTCCTCGACCGCAAGCTTTACGGTGTTATTAGCCATTACTGTTCCTCCAATGCTGAGGCTCCGCCGACGATCTCATTAATCTCGGTCGTGATCGAAGCCTGACGCACGCGACTATACGTGCGGGTAAGGGTCGAGATGATCGCGGTGGCGTTTTCCGTCGCGGAGTGCATGGCCTTACGGCGTGCTCCCTGCTCGGCGGCCGCCGAATCGATCAGGGCCTGGTAGATGACCGTCAGGATATACGACGGTACAAGCTTGCCGAGAACATGCTCGGGAGAGGGCACGAACTCGAACGTGGACGAGATGCGCTTAGGGGCGTCGGTCTCGTTCTTACGCGGACCGTGGGCCATAGCGATCATCTCGGGATCGAGCGGCAGCAAGTGCTCGACGCGAAGCTCCTGATCCACGCGGTTCTTGGCGTGGTGGTAGACAAGCTCGACACGGTCAAGCTCACCGGCACGATACGCATCGCAGATATGAGAGGAGATCATGCGGGCCTGATTGAAATCGGGCTCGGAGGAATTGCCCTCAAAGTGCATGACGACGTTTGCGCGGTCACGGAAATACGTGGCCGGCTTACGCCCGCACGCGATGATCTCGCACTCGATGCCGTCGTTCGCCCAAGAAGCGGCGAGCTTTTCGGCCGTGCGCTCCACCGTCGTATTGAAACCGCCGGCAAGGCCGCGGTCCGAGGCAATAACGACAATCAGGCCATGCTTGACGCTCTCATGCTTCTGCAGCATGGGATCGGTGCCCGAACAGGAGGCGTCGCCGGCGACCGTCAACATGACGTCGGTCAGCGCCTCCTTATAGGGCTCGGCCTGCTTGGAGCGATCGAGGGCACGACGGATCTTGGCCGTAGAGACCATCTCCATCGTGCGCGTGATCTGCTTGGTCGTGGTAACCGAGGAGATTCGCTTCTTAATGTCGCGAAGGTTGGCCATGGGGCTTAGTTCTCCTCTGATCCAGAAACATCCGAATGGTGCTTGGCCATGAACTGCTGCTTGAAGTCGCCGATGACGCGCAAGAGCTCAGCCTTGGTGTCATCATCGATCTTCTTGGCGCGAACCTTGTCGAGCAGCGAGCCAAAACCATTGTCCATGTACTCGATGAGCTCGGCACGGAAAGGCAGCACGTCGGCGATCCCCAGGTCATCCAGGAAGCCCTCGTTGCCAGCGAACAGCGTAACGATCTGCTCGCCAACCTCAAACGGCTTGTAGCGCGGCTGCTTCAGGAGCTCGGTCATGCGGGCACCATGGGTCAGCTGCTTCTGAGTAGCCTCGTCGAGGTCGGAGCCGAACTGGGTAAAGCCGGCGAGCTCCTGATAGGAAGCGAGGTCCAGACGGAGGTTGCCGGCGACCTGCTTCATGGCCTTGGTCTGCGCATCGCCACCGACGCGGGACACGGAGATGCCCACGTCGACTGCCGGGCGCTGACCCTGGAAGAAGAGCTCGGACTGCAGGTAGATCTGACCATCGGTAATGGAAATGACGTTGGTCGGAATGTAGGCCGAGACGTCGCCGTCCTGGGTCTCGATGATCGGCAGTGCCGTCATGGAGCCATAACCGTTCTTCTTGGACATCTTGACGGCACGCTCGAGCAGACGAGAGTGCAGGTAGAAGATGTCGCCAGGATAGGCCTCGCGTCCGGGCGGACGATGCAGCGTCAGCGACATCTGACGGTAGGCCACAGCCTGCTTGGACAGGTCGTCGTAGATGACGAGCACGTGGCCGCCGGGGTTGGTCTCGCTGGCGGGCTTGCCGTCCTCGCCGTTGTACATGAAGAACTCGCCGATAGCGGCACCGGCCATAGGCGCGATGTACTGCATAGGGGCGGAATCGGCAGCGGTGGCCGAAACGATGATGGTGTAGTCGAGCGCACCGTGCTGAGCGAGGGTCTCGCGGATGTTGGCAACCGTGGAGGCCTTCTGGCCGATGGCTACATAGATGCAGACCATGCCCTTGCCGCGCTGATTGAGGATAGCGTCGATGGCAATGGCGGTCTTACCGGTCTTACGGTCGCCGATGATGAGCTCACGCTGACCGCGGCCGATAGGCACCATGGAGTCGATAGCGAGCAGACCGGTCTGAACCGGCTCGCACACCGGGGTACGATCGATGACGCCGGGAGCCTTGAACTCGATGGGGCGACGGTGCGTGGCGACGATGTCGCCCAGGCCGTCGATAGGCTGGCCGAGCGGATTGACGACGCGGCCGAGCATGGCACGGCTCACGGGGATATCCATAATGCGGCCAGTGGTGCGGCACTCGTCGCCTTCCTTGATGGAGTCGACGGCACCAAACAGAACGGCGCCGACCTCGTCACGGTCAAGGTTCTGGGCAAGGCCGAAGACGGTCTCACCGGTATCGGAGCTCTTGAACTCCAGAAGCTCGCCTGCCATGGCGCTCTTGAGGCCGGAGACGCGCGCGATGCCGTCGCCTACCTCGTCGACCGTTGATACCTCATGCGTATCGACCGTCGCGGAGAGGCTCGTGAGCTGCTCCTGCAGTTTCTTGGCGATATCCTGGGCATTGAGGGTTTCGGACATTAGGCTTCACCTCCGTACGAATTAGCAGAGTTTGCGAGGGTCTCCTGCGCGATACGCAGCTGCGTCTTGACGGAAATGTCACGACGCTCGCCGCGGGCCTCGAGCACCAGGCCGCCCACGATAGACGGGTCGACCTGCTCGATAAGGAATACCTTGCGGCCGAAGTCCTGCTCGCATTTCTTAGTGATGGTTTGACGCAGCTCGTCGTCGAGCGGGATCGCCGTGGTGACGGTCACGCCCACTACATCCTCGTCTTCCTCGGCAACATACTTAAAGGCAGCTGCCACCTTGGGAAGAAGGTCGAGCTGGTCGCGCTTGGACATGGTGTCGAGCACGGCGATGATCTCGGGGCTGGCGCTAGCCAGGCGCTCGATCATCTCGAGGTCCTCGAACACATGGTTCTCGGCCTTAGCGGCTTCCAGAAGGGAGCGCGCGTAGGTCTCGAGCACCTTGTCCTGATAGCGGCTAGTCGGCATTCAGGCTACCTGCTTCCTGGATGTAGCGCTCGATGAGCTTCTTCTGCTCGACATCGTCCTCGAGTGCCTCGCCCACGATCTTGGTGGCGACGGCAACGGACAGGTCGGCGATAGAGCTCGCGGCACCGGCGTAGATGGACTTGCGCTCGTCCTCGACGGTCGTGTGGGCCTTGGCGATAATCTCCTCGGCCTCCTTGTGAGCAGCCTCGATGATACGGGCGCGCTCGGACTCGGCGTCCTTACGGGCCTCGAGAACGATGTCGGCAGCCTGACGACGGGCGTCGGTGACGATCGAGTCGGACTCAGCGCGCTTGGCGATAGCCTCCTGCTTGGTCTTCTCGGCCTCGTCGAGGCTCTCCTCGATCTTCTTGCCGCGCTCTTCCATGGTTTTCATGATGCCCGGCAGGGCGACCTTGGCCAGCACGATCCAGATGATCAGGAAGGCGATAAGCGCCGGGATGAACTCCGCCATCTTAGGGATGAGGATGTCCGCACCGGCAGCGCCGTCCTCGGCGAACGCGGAAACCGGCATGAGCAGCGCGGCCGCGGACGCGGAGAGTGCGATCGCGCTCTTCTGGGATGAAAGATTCATACTTGACGCTCCGTGCTATTTAACGATCAGCGCGACAACGAAGCCGATCAGAGCCAGAGCCTCGCCGAAGGCGGAGCCCATGATGAAGACGGTGAACACGCGGCCC
This sequence comes from uncultured Collinsella sp., assembly GCA_900543605.1. Taxonomy (GTDB): domain Bacteria; phylum Actinomycetota; class Coriobacteriia; order Coriobacteriales; family Coriobacteriaceae; genus Collinsella. Next base: position 7,329 of record UQSK01000032.1, on the reverse strand, counting down.
TGGACCTCAGGCTGACGGGCCATAGCACCCGTAGCACCCAGAGCAGACAGGCCGATAGCAAGACCAGCGCCGATAACACCGAGACCGTAACCGATAACTCCCACGATTCCTCCTTTGTCGTGCGTGTCTTATTTCACGCAGGATAACCTTATTTATAACTGCCGGGCTCCATGGGTACGGGCACCAGCGGTTTAACGAATTGCCTTACCTTTAAGGCGCGAACGGAAGACTACTCCTCCTCCGCGACCTCCTCTGCCTCGGAGACATACACGGCGGTAAGGACCGTGAAGACGTAAGCCTGGATGGCGCCGACCACAAGCTCGATCGCATAGATCAGGATGAGGATGGCAAGCCAGGCCAGCGAAGGCAGGGCGCCGACGGCGTGGGCCGCGGAAACCTGCTGAAGCAGCGGCTGCATGAACATGCTCGCCATGATGGCGAACGAGCCCATGACCACGTGTCCTGCGAACATGTTGCAGAACAGACGGACGGCGAGCGTGATGAGGCGCAGGAAGGTCGAGAAAAGCTCGACGACCCACACGAGCACGTTCATCGGGAAGCTCACGCCCTGCGGGGCGAGGCTCTTGATGTAGCCGATCACGCCGTGAGCCTTGCATCCGTAGTAGATGAAGTACACGAAGGCGAAGATGGCGAGCGCGGCGGTGGAGCCGATTGCGCCGGTGCCGGGCTTCATTCCCGGGATCAGGCCAATCATGTTGTTGATCAGGATGAACAGGAAAAGCGAGCACAGGAACGGGAAGTGCTTCTTCCAGTTCTCACCCACGACGCCCTTGCCGATATCGTTCTCGACGTACTCGATGATGTACTCGAAACCGTTGACGAAGAAGCCCTTGGGAACCAGGGTCTGCTTCTTCTTGAACACGGCCAGGACGATCAGGAGCACGATCGTGGAGACGATCAGCCAAAACGAGTACTGCGTGATGCCGCAGCTCAGATCGCCCACGACAGGGGTGGAGCTGAACTCGCTGACCAGATGATTAATCTCATCAGGCAGCTTTTCAAAAATTTCCACGACTTACCTTTCGACCTCATGAGGATCTCGCAGCGCCTTGGCGACGCGAACCGCGCAGGTGGCCATAAAGGCCACGAAGCCGATCGCCTCGCCCAGGAGGAACATGCGAAATGCCTCTCCGAACAACACAAACACAACCAAGGTAAAGACGAGCAGAGCGATTGCCGAGACCGCCAGACTCACCATACCCTTGAGCATGTCCGCATTCTGTTTATCGTCAAGAACCGGCTTGAGCGTAAAGACAAAGGGAAGAAAGGCGACCGCGCCCGCGATGGCGCCTGCACCGATAGCGAGCAGATCGGCTATCTGAAACATTGGCGTCCTCACTTTCCTTTTTTAACGCCTCACAGAACAGTTCCCGCCAAACATTGGTGACTATTGTACGAGCCAATCGCTAAAGTACAACCGAAAAAGCATCGGTTAATACGCACCTGTTCGTTTTCTTAAGACCTTCTTTATGCCGCAGGTACGGTAATACGTTTTTTCTCGAACCCTGCAGGGCAAAACGTCCATTAACTAAAGGTGCGCACAGGCGTCTTCTACTTGCCCGCGCGCACCATTTCTTCCTATTTGCAGCCGCGGCCGTCTTAGCCCAGCGACTAGAGCGTGCCGTAGATGCGATCGCCGGCGTCGCCCAGGCCGGGAACGATGTAGGCAGCCTCGTTGAGATGGTCATCGATAGCGCAGGTATAGATATGCACATCTGGGTCCTTCTCGGTCAGCGACTTGAGGCCCTCGGGGGCAGCGACGATGCACAGCATGCGGATGTCCTTGACACCGCGCTCGCGCAGGTAGCTGATGGCCATCTCGGCCGAACCGCCCGTGGCGAGCATGGGGTCGACAACCAGGCAGATGCGCTGGTCGATATCCTTGGGCATCTTGCAGTAATACTCATGCGGCTCATGGGTAACCTCGTCGCGTTCCATACCGATGTGGCCTACGCGAGCGGAGGGCACCAGGTCGAGAATGCCGTCGACCATGCCAAGGCCCGCACGCAGAATGGGCACGATGGCGAGTTTCTTGCCGGCGAGCTGTTTGAACGTGGCGGTAGTGATGGGGGTCTCGACCTCGACGTCTTCCATAGGCAGGTCGCGCATGGCCTCGTAGCCGTCAAAAAGCGCGAGTTCGCGCACGAGCTGGCGGAACTGGTTGGTGCCGGTGTTTTTGTCGCGCAGGATCGACAGCTTGTGCTGGACGAGCGGATGATCGACAAGCGTCACACGGGACGCATCGTAGGTGACGGTCATGGGTTGATTGCCCCTTTCGTTGCGGCCGCAAAACGGCCTTGCTGACAAGGCGCGCAGCAATGTTGCCGCCGCACGCCATGCATAAGTTTAGCGGTTTGTTGTATCGAGCAGCCCATCGCAGCCCTACTGTGCGGTACTGAGCGAGCGCTTGACTGCATCACGCCAGCCCGCAAGGTTTTGCTCGCGACGCTCGGCGGACATATGGGGAAGGAAGGTCCTAGCGATCTGGGCATTTTGCTCCAGCTCCTCCAGGTCTTCCCAATAGCCGACGGCAAGACCCGCCAAGTACGCGGCACCGATTGCCGTGGTCTCCACCGTCTCGCATTGCAGCACGGGGATATCCAGCAGGTCGGCCTGGAATTGCATGATGAACTCGTTGCGCGAGGCGCCGCCATCGACGGACAGGCGCTCAATCGAAAGTCCCACGTCCTGCTCCATGGCGCGCAGCACGTCATAACTCTGGTAGGCCATGGACTCGCAGGCCGCACGCACAATGGTCGCGCGACTCGAGGCACCGGTCAGACCGCACACGATACCGCGGGCATGCGGGTCCCACCAGGGAGCGCCCAGGCCAGCGAAGGCGGGGACGAAGTAGCAGCCCTCGTTGTCGTTGATCGAAGCGGCGAGTTGCGCGGACTCGCTCACACTCGAGATGATGCCCATGTTGTTGCGCAGCCAGTTCATGGTTGAGCCGGCGGCAAAGATAGAACCCTCGAGCGCATAGCTGATCTTGCCGTCCGCGGCGATACCGATCGTGGAGACCAGACCGTTCTTGGATTCGACGACCTCGTTGCCGGTGTTCATGAGCATAAAGCAACCCGTGCCATAGGTGTTTTTGGTCTGGCCGGGATGGAAGCAGCAGTGGCCGAACAGCGACGCCTGCTGATCGCCCGCCACGCCCATGATGGGCGGCATGTTGGTCATGATGTCGCTCGCGACGCGGCCGTAGTCGCCCGAGCTCCAACGAACCTCGGGCATCATGGAACGTGGAACGTCAAAGAGCGCCAGCAGGTCGTCGTCCCAATCGAGCGTATGGATATTAAAGAGCGCCGTGCGGCTGGCATTGGTGTAGTCGGTGGCAAAGACCTGACTGCCGGTGAGGTTGTAGATGAGCCAGGTGTCGATGGTGCCGAACATGAGGTCGCCCGCCGCCGCGCTCTCACGCGCACCGTCGACGTTGTCGAGGATCCACTGCACCTTGGAAGCCGAGAAATACGGATCGAGCGTGAGTCCCGTGCGGGAGCGCACCAGCTCTTCTGCGCCCCGCTCGACCAGCTCGTCGATCAGAGGTGCGGTGCGACGGCATTGCCACACGATGGCGTTATAGATGGGTTGGCCGCTTATGCGGTCCCACACCACCGTGGTCTCGCGCTGGTTGGAGATACCGATGGCGGCGATGCGGTCAGAATGGATGCCGCTCTTAAACTGGACCTCCATCATCACGCCGATCTGGCTGGCAAGCACCTCCATGGGGTCTTGCTCTATCCAACCGGGACGCGGGAAGCTGGTTTTGACGCTACGACGCGCCTGCGCGACGATGCAGCCGTACTCGTCGACGATGGTCGCAAGTACCGAGGTGGTGCCGCAGTCGAGCGCCATGATGTAGGAACCGCCAAAGTTAAACGAGGCATCTTCCATGCCCAGGCTGCCCAGATTCAACGACATCGCTTACACCTTTCTATTGCATCGGGTCGGACAGGACCCGTTCGATCTCTGATGCGGGAAGTGCGCCTTGGCGCAGGATCTGGAGCCCGCCGTGCTGGAACGACACGATGGTCGAGGCGTCGCGGCACGGGGTCTCGCCGGCGTCGACGGCAACATCGACCCCCTCCAGGATGCGACCCTCGACGGCGGCAAAGCTTGCCGGCGAGGGCGCGCCGTGTGTGTTGGCGCTCGTGCAGGCAAGGGGACTGCCGCAGGCGCGGATGAGCGCTTGAACCACGGGAGAGGCCGAAGCGCGCAGGGCCACGGTGTCGTCGGCAGCACGCATAAAGGTCGGCACGCAGGGAGCCGCCTTGACCACGATAGTCAGGGCTCCCGGCCAGCATCGTCGCGCAAGTACGCGGGCATCTTCCGGGATATCCACGCCATAGCGGTCGAGTGCTTCGACGCCATCGACCAGCCAGGCGACCGTTTGGGTGAGTTCACGTTGCTTGAGAGTGAAGATACGTCGATAGCCGGTACCGAGCGCAGGGACCGCGGCGCCGTTAACGGTGGCATGCGGATCGCGCGGCCACAACAAGGATTCGCTTGTATCTTGGGGGACGGCATCGGAGAAGGCGTTGACTGCCACGGCGACACCGTAGACGGTCTCGGTCGGGATCAAGGCCAGGCCGCCGCGGCCGAGCACCTCGGCCGTACGCTCGACGGCGAGCCGATGCGGCTCGCGCGTTCCCTCGTATACCCGATAGACCGTCTGCATGTGTATGCCAGCCCCTTACGCTCTGGTGAAAGTTTGTTTACTGAGGGGCATTCTCGCACGAAACATTCAGCCTATTTGCCCAGAGCGCATGTTGGTTTGGTGAGCGGCTCTAGTAGTCGGTGAAAGTGAGGGGGTTATTGGACTGCGATGAACTTCTTTGGCCTGCCGGCGTGGCGTTTTTGGGCGGCGTAGCGCTCGATGCTGTCTATCGTTATCATCCGACGGCCGTCGACGAGTTCAACATCGAGTTTTCCAGCTTTGACCAGCGCGGTAATCCGCGGAGCGGAGACTTTGAGGTCCAGCGCTGCATCTTTAAATGTTCGGCACGCCGCTTCCCGAGCGTCCTCGTGGTCGATTTCGACTGAAAGGGCCACGACCTCGGCCGAACGTTCGTACCCTGCCGGAGTCAAACCGTTGTTGAGGTCGTCGGCCAAAAACGCCATCAGCGCCTCAGCGGCATGGGCAATCGCTTCTTCGCGCGTATCGCCATCGGCAAAGGCGCCGGGAATCTGCGGGAAGCTGGCGCAGTAACCGTCGTCTTCTTTTATGAGAACGCAGTCATAGGTAAATCGCTGCCTCATTTTGCCTCCAACTACCATCCAGCTTGGCGACGAATACTTGCCCACGTGCCCTTCTTTGGTCGATCACCACCAGAGCCGTTCACGGTGACAACACGGTCACCAGAAACATACTTAGCATGACTACCGACTTGCGCGACCTTCACGAATCCATCGTGCTTGAGTAAGGCAATGATTTCCCGAAAGGTAGGAGGTTGCATGGGCCGACCTCTTTCAGCCGTCCTAATTATAAACTACTTTATAATTTTTGTTAACCAGTTAATAAATATTACTGGCGCTGTTTGGGCTCGGTGACGATGGCTCGGACGATGCGGGGGCGATCGGTGAGGTCGTGGACGATACGCACGTCCGAAAGGCCTGCCTGGCGACAGAGCTCGGCCGCGGCATCGAGGGCACCCTCGTAGAGCTCGCAGGCAAACAGGCCGCCGGCGCGCAGCATGTAAGGCGCCGCATTGAGCAGGCGGCGGAAGATATCGAGGCCGTCGGCGCCGCCCTCAAGCGCCAGGTCGGGCTCAAAGTCCTTGACCTCGTGCGGCAGCGAGCGCATGACGCCGGTCGGGATGTAAGGTGGGTTGGAGACGAGCACATCAAAGGTGCCCCACTCTTCGCGGGGAATGGAACTCACCAGGTTGGTGAGGCTAAAGGCAACCTCATCTGCCGTGAGGCCGAGGGCGTCGCGGTTTTTGGTGGCCAGATCGATGGCGCGCGGCTCGATATCGGTGGCGGTGCAGGTAACGTGGCCGCGGCGCTCCCAGGCAAGGGAGAGCGAAATGCAGCCCGTGCCGCAGCCGACCTCGAGAACGCGGGCAGTGCAGGGCTCGGTTGGGGCAGGCGCAGCGGCATCCTGAGCTGAAGCCGTCTCCTGGCCGGCACCCTCGATGGCGATGCCGTATTCGTCGAGCTCGGACTCGGCGGCTTCCGCGGCTTCGGCTTCTGCTGCCTGCGCGGCGGCTTCCTCGGCCTCGCGGTCGGCCAGTTCCTCGGCATAGGCACGGCTGCCCAGTACGTCGCCGCCTAACGCCGCCTCGTCGGCAGCCGTCAGATTAGCGGCACGGCGCTCGGCAGTCGCGCGCTCGTCGGCCAGCGCCGCCTCGGCTTTGCGGGCCTCTTCGACCTCATCGTTCCAAGGCAGCTCAACACGCTGACGGACAGCAGCCTCGGGACTCAGCACCTCGGCATCCAGATAATTGAGGACTTCCTCGACGAGCATCTCGGTCTCGGGACGCGGAATGAGCACGCCGGGGGCGCACGCGACGTCGATCATGCGAAACTGCGTGCTGCCGGTGATGTACTGCAGCGGTTCACCTTTAGCGCGACGAACAACGGCCGCGTGCATGGTCTCAAGCTGGGCCGCGTTAAGCGTCTCGTCCATACGCATATATAGGTCAATGCGCGCCAGGCCCGTGGCGGCGCACAGCAGCCACTCGGCAGAAAGACGGGGGTGCTCCTCGCCGCGCTCGGCCAGGTACTCCTTGGTCCACTCGAGACAACGCTTGATGGTCCAAATCTCGTTTGCCATGGGGCCCTCCCCTCTTAAGCGCCGGACGGCGCGCGAATGTCGGAGCAGATTGTACGCGAGGCCAGCACTTGGCAAGGGACGATTGAAGGCGATTATCGAGAATCAGCCCAGATTTTTGCACCGAGCTCGCTCAAAGTGTTCATTCGCCGACGTCTAGATTTGCATTCGTCAAGCTTTTGGCAAGGTTGACCCAAAACTGACCAATATCTAACCAAGAACTTGCCAAATCACTTGACGAACAACGCGGTAAAAACCACCCCGCGACTTCTTGGACGATTTTTCGAGCAATATTTTCGATAGCGGATATATGCCGCTAATTTCTTTGAGCAGGTAGCCGGCTTAATGGCCATCAAAGCCGATTAAATAACATCTCAAAGCAATGTACCCAACCTAGTCATTTAAGAACGTCCCCAATGACTACATCCAAGGCACCGCAGGTTGAGCATACCGCATCCGGAGCAAGGCAACACCGCAGGTAGAGGACGGACAGCGAGCGACGTCCAGAGCGAACAAGTTGGCATGAAAAAGGC
>UQSK01000031.1 GCA_900543605.1 uncultured Collinsella sp. | reverse complement strand
GATTACTACGCGTCTCGTGGGCTCGGAGATGTGTATAAGAGACAGGTATTCGCCTGGCAACGCAGATCGGCGCGGGTCTCATGGGCGTGCTCTATATTCTGGACGAGCCCTCGATCGGTCTTCATCAGCGTGACAACGAGCGCTTGATCAAGACGCTCGAGCGCCTGCGCGATATCGGCAATACCGTTATCGTCGTCGAACACGACGAGGATACAATCCGTGCCGCCGATTACGTGATCGACATGGGGCCCGGCGCCGGCGTCAACGGCGGACACGTAGTCGCGGCGGGAACGCCTGCCGATATCATGGCGTGTCCTGAGTCGATGACGGGCGCTTATCTGACCGGCAAACGAATGATCCGGGTGCCTGATGAACGGCGCAAGCCCGGTCGCGGCTGCCTTAAAATTACGGGCGCACGAGCCAACAACCTCAAAAACGTTACTGCCAAGATCGAGTTTGGTACGCTTACGGTTGTTACCGGCGTGTCGGGATCGGGCAAGAGCTCCCTGGTTACCGATACCATTGCGCCTGCCCTTACGAATGCCATTCACCGTTCGACGCGCCCTGTGGGTCCGTATAAGAAAATCGAGGGCATCGAGTGTATCGATAAGGTTATCGATATCGACCAGTCGCCGATTGGCCGCACGCCGCGTTCCAACCCTGCTACCTATATCGGCCTGTGGGATGATCTTCGCGCGCTGTTTGCGAGTACGCCGGAGTCGAAGGCGCGCGGCTACTCGCCGGGTCGTTTCTCCTTTAATGTGAGTGGCGGGCGCTGTGAGGCGTGCAAGGGCGATGGGCAGATTAAGATCGAGATGCACTTCCTTCCCGATATCTACGTTCCCTGCGAAGTTTGCGGCGGTAAACGCTACAACCGCGAGACACTCGAGGTCACCTACCGTGGCAAGACCATCTCGGACGTGCTCGACATGAGCGTCACCGAGGCGCTGGCCTTCTTTGGGAATATCCCGCAGATCAAGCGAAAGCTCCAGACGCTGTACGATGTAGGCTTGGGCTACGTGAGCCTGGGCCAGCCCGCCACGACGCTCTCGGGCGGCGAGGCGCAGCGTGTGAAGCTCGCCAAGGAGCTTCATCGACGCCAGACGGGCAAGACGTTCTATATTTTGGACGAGCCGACGACCGGTCTTCATTTTGAGGACGTCCGCCAGCTGCTCGATGTGCTGCAGCGCTTGGTCGATGCGGGCAACACGGTGCTGGTGATTGAGCACAACCTTGATGTCATCAAGGTTGCCGACCGCCTGATCGATATGGGTCCCGAGGGCGGTAACGGCGGCGGAACCGTCGTGGTTTCGGGCACACCGGAGCAGGTTGCGGACTGTCCGCAGAGTTATACGGGCAAGTTTTTGGCGCCTTTGCTCAGGCGTGACCGGGAGCGTCAGGCTCAACTTGATGCTCAATAAATAGGCGATTCAGTTTATGGGCGCCATCGACTCCTTGTGATTCGATGGCGCTTGCTGTGCCGAAGTGACGTATGCAGCCGAATTGGACATATACTTAATCTTTGCGTCCGAATGCGAGGGAAAGGATATGTCATGGCAAAGGCTGTAAAGACGCCAAAAACCAATGCGATGCGCGAGCTGGAAAGCGCCGGCATTTCCTATGTTCTACATACGTACGAAGACGATGGTGATGAGTCGGTGGGCCTGGGGGTCGCGATTTCGGAGCAGCTTGGCGAGGAGCCCGGTCAAGGATTTAAGACCTTGGTCTGCGTGACGCCGTCCAACGACCATGTCGTGTGCTGCATCCCTGTTGCCGATGAGCTCGATCTAAAGTCCGCCGCGCGTGCCGCGGGGGAGAAGTCCTTGGTTATGATGCATGTGAAGGATTTGCTTGCGGCGACTGGCTACGTTCGCGGCGGCTGCAGCCCGGTCGGTATGAAAAAACGCTACCGGACGCTCATTGATGAGACGTGTGTCCTTTGGGATACCATTTTTATTTCGGGAGGCAAGCGTGGTTATCAGCTCGAGCTTGCACCCGATGATTTAATTGCATTTTGCGGGGCGACGGTTGCCGCGATTACGAGAGAGGACTGAGCGATGCCGCAGGAAGAATTGAAGCGCGGAGCTCATTTTGCAAAAGAATCTGCGCCTCAGACACCCTCATCCGAAGCTTCTTCGTCGCGAGATGACACTGACGACATGGGCTCGTCGGACTACTCCACGGTTGGTCGTTCCGCCGGGCTTATGACCATCCTGACTATCGTGTCTCGCGTCACCGGTTTTATCCGCACGTGGGCAATGGCGGCCGCTATCGGCATGTCGCTACTCTCGTCCTCCTATCAGGTCGCCAACAACCTGCCCAATATGCTCTACGAACTCGTGATGGGTGGCATGCTCGTGACGGCGTTTTTGCCCGTGTACATGGGCGTGAGGCGTGAGCAGGGTCGCGAGGCCTCGAACGAGTACGTGGGCAACCTGCTCGGCATTCTGCTTTTAGTGCTGGGTGGCATTTCGTTGGTGGGGACCGTGTTCGCCCCGGGCTTTATCTGGACGCAATCGTTCCTTTCGGGTGACGGTGGCAGCATGGATACCGCTGCGTTCATGTTCCGTTTCTTTGCCATCCAGATTCTGTTTTATGGTTTGGGCTCGGTGTTCTCGGGCGTTCTCAACGCACACCGCGACTACTTTTGGTCGACGTTTGCCCCGGTCCTCAACAATGTGATCGTCATTGCGAGCTTTATGGGTTTTGCGCCCGTGTCCGCACAGTTTGGCGAACGTGCCGGCATCATCTTGATTGCGGCCGGTACGACCCTCGGTGTCTTTGTTCAGATGGCATGTCAGATTCCCGCGCTTGGCAAGCACGGCGTGCATCCCCATATCCATATCGACTTTAAGGACCCCGCGCTGCGCCAGACGATTGCGCTCGGTATCCCGACGCTGCTCGCCACGGTGTGCATGTTTGTCTCGACTTCTATCACCAACGCTGCCGCGCTGGTGGTCCAGCCCGAGACGGGTCCTTCCGTCATCGCCTATGCGCGCCTGTGGTACACGCTGCCCTACGCGCTGATTGCCGCCTCGCTTTCGACGGCGCTCTATACCGAGCTCTCTCATGACGCACAGGAGAAGGATTACGACAGCGTTCGCACGGGCATTTCGCGTGGCGTCGCCCAGATGCTGTTCTTCCTGATTCCGTTCGCACTGTACCTGATTGTCTTCGCACGTCCGCTCAATATGATCTACTGTGCTGGCAAGTTCGATGAATCCGGCGTGGCGCTGGTGTCCGAGTACCTTGTCTACCTGGCGCTCTCGCTGCCGCTCTACGGCGTGGTCGTGTTGATGCAGAAGAGCTTCTCTGCCTTGCTCGACATGAAGCCCTATAGCCGCTATTGCCTGTATTCCGCCATCGGCCAGGCCGGCTCGGTTCTGCTGTTTGGCGTTGTGCTGGGCTTCGGTATGCCGGCAATCGCGCTTTCGTATGTCGTCGACTACGTGATCTTGGTCGGCTGTTCGCTGTGGTGGCTGCGTCGTCGCCTGCGTGGCCTTCAGGTCAAATCTATCCTACATGGCGGTTTCTTTGGCCTTTTGCTCGGTGGCCTAGGTGCTGCCGCAGGCGCCGGCGTCATGTGGGCGCTTGAACACTTTGTCGGGGCACTTGGCGGCTCGATTCTGATTACTCTTGGCTACGTTTGCGTTGCGGGTGTCGCCTCGCTTGTTGTTACCTTTGGCCTTGCCGTCGTCCTTAAGATGCCCGAGGTCTCGGCGCTGCTTCGTCGCAAGTAGGTGCGCGTGGCCGGTCACGACAACATACCAACGCTTGCCGAGCAGGTTTCGCGCGTTCCCACACAGCCCGGATGCTACCTTTGGAAGGATGCCAAGGGCGATGTCATCTACGTGGGCAAGGCGAAAAACCTGCGCGCCCGCATGCGTCAATACGTGACACTGCAGGATGAGCGTCAAAAGATCCCGCTGATGATGCAGCTGGTGGCGAGCTTTGACTACATCGTTGTCGAAACCGAGCATGAGGCGCTTGTACTCGAGCGCAACCTGATCGGCCAGTACCATCCGTACTTTAACGTCGACCTCAAGGATGACAAGAGCTACCCCTTTATCGCCATTACAAAGGGCGACCTGTATCCCGCGATCAAATACACGCGTGAGCGTCATAAGCCGGGAACGCGCTATTTTGGACCCTATACCGATAGCCGTGCGGCACGTGAGACGATAGATACGCTGCGCAAGGTTATCCCCATCTGCTCTGCATCCTGTGCGGAGTGGCGTCGTTGTCGCCGTACCATCGAGTCCCACAAGGGCGAGGAAGACATCGTCAATATGATTTGCGCACAAAACGGGCGTCCCTGCTTTGACTACCATGTCGGGCGCGGCCCGGGTGCGTGTGTCGGCGCGATTTCCCCGGCAGACTATGCCAAGAACGTCAAGCGTGTCGAGCGTTTTTTGTCGGGCCATCGCAAGGATGTCGTCGATGAGCTGACCTCCGAGATGACGGATGCCGCCGAGGCGCTCGACTTTGAGCGCGCGGCACGCGTCAAACGTCGTTTGGAGGTCATCAGGGGTCTGGACGATCGTCAGCAAGTCGTTTTTCCCTCCAGTGTCGATATCGATGTCATCGGGTTCTATCGCGAGGAGACCATCTCCGCCGCTTGCGTCTTCGTCGTTCGCGAGGGCCGAACAGTTCGCACCTGCGAGTTCATTCTCGACAAGGGTCTTGATGTTGACGAGGACGAGCTCCAGTCGGGCTTTCTTAAGCGCTATTACGACGAGACGGCTGATATTCCAGCTGAGGTCAACCTTTCCGTCGAGCTTGAGGATGCGGAGGCGCTGGGGGAGTGGCTTGCGGGCAAGCGTGAGCGTTCCTGCCATCTCCATAGGCCGCAGCGTGGCGAAAAGTACCGTCTGCTCGATATGGCATCCAAAAATGCGCGCCATGCCCTCATGCGCTACATGATGCGAACGGGGTACGCTGACGACCGCACCAATCAAGCGCTCCTGGAGCTCGAAAGTGCGTTGGCGCTGCCATCGCCGCCGTTGCGTATCGAGTGCTTCGATATCTCTACACTGCATGGCACCTTTACGGTCGCCTCGATGGTGGTGTTTACCAACGGGCGCGCCGACAAGAGCCAGTACCGTCGTTTTAAAATTCAGGCCGAATTGGACGAGGCAAACGACTTCGTGTCGATGTCCGAGGTTTTGGGACGACGCTATGCTTCCGAGCGCATGGCCGACGAGCGCTTTGGCTCGCGCCCCGATTTGCTCGTTGTCGATGGCGGTAAGCCGCAATTGACCGCTGCGATCAAGCAACTTGAGGCTCTTGGGCTCGATATACCAGTTTGTGGCTTGGCGAAGGCCGACGAGGAAGTTTTTGTGCCTTGGGACGAGACTCCTGTCGTGCTGCCGACCGGGTCTGCTTCGCTCTATCTAATTAAACAGGTACGCGATGAGTCCCACCGATTTGCCATCACGTTCCACCGTGAGTTGCGCGATAAAGCCATGACGGTTTCGGTACTCGATGACGTTCCGGGCGTGGGACCCACCAGAAAACGTGCCCTTATGCGCCATTTTGGCTCGATGAAGCGTTTGCGCGCGGCGAGCGAGCAAGAGATCGCGGAAGTTCGCGGCATACCTGCCGATGTTGCCAAGGCGGTCCACGAGGCGCTCGTTGCATGGAATGCCGAGCGCGCCGAGGCGGCGGCTGGCCATTCCGATAGCTAAACACGAGCCTAAACAACTGATATACATGATTGCGCGATTTTCAACCATTTATTTCGCCATGATTGCCTGCTGGTTTCGGGTTTTATTAACGCTAAAACGTTTGACTAACCCAAGCGAAAACCCTGCTATCCTGCGGGTTGACGAAGACTGATATCTCACCTCGCCGATACATACTGTCTGGCGAATCATTTGTCAATGAATTCGGTGAACGGTAGTAAATACCGTTCAAGCGTATGTATGTATCGGTCGCCGAGCGCGGCACCTCAGTTGGGTTCGTCGGTAGGTAAGGTATATATCGTCCGCAAGTTGCGCGGGGGCACGTCTAGGTGCTCCCGAGTAAGATTCTCTATTGATAGGAGAAGACATGGCCATCATCAACAAGGGTATGTCCAGGCGTTCGTTCCTCGGCCTCACCGGCAGCGTCGCTGCTGTCGCCGGCCTTGGTCTCACTGGCTGCGGTGGCAGCTCTAGCGACGAGGGTTCCGCTTCCGGCTCCACCGATTCCGCCAACCGTGGCGGCGGCGTGATCACCGCTGGTTCCGCTTACGCTCCGTCCAGCTTCGATCCCGCCAGCACTGGCTCCGCTGTGGGCCTGGGTGCTAACTGGCACGTCGTCGAGGGCCTCTACGGCATCGATTACCACGACTACAGCACCTTCAACGAGCTCGCCACCGACGATCCCAAGTCTGTGGACGACACCACTTTCGAGGTCACCATCCGCAAGGGCGCCAAGTTCTCCGATGGCACCGAGGTCACCGCTGACGATGTCGTTGCCTCCTACACCGCTTGCGCCGCTTCCGCTACCTATGCTCCGTTCTTCCAGCCCTTCGAGTCCATCGAGGCCAAGGACGCCAGCACCGTGACGGTCAAGACTAAGGTCCCCAACTTCTCCCTGCTCAAGGATCGTCTGGCCATCGTCCGCGTTACCCCGGCCACCCAGACCGAGGAGGATCGCGCCAAGCAGCCGATCGGTTCCGGCCCCTGGATGTACGACTCTATCTCCGATACCGAGATCACCTTGGTTCCCAACCCCGAGTACAACGGTGAGTATGCTGCCGAGGATAAGAAGATCCAGTACAGCATCCTGACCGACCCCACCGCTCGCGTTACCGCTCAGCAGGAGGGCTCCACGCTCGTTATGGAGCTCGTTACCGCTGACGCCGTCGACCAGCTCGAGAGCGCCGGCTGCAAGATCGATAACGTTCAGGGTTTCGGCACCCGCTTCATCATGTTCAACGTCGCCAAGGAGCCTTGGAACAACGTCAAGGTCCGTCAGGCTGTCATGTATGCGCTCGACACCGAGAAGATGGTCAGCAACACCTTCGCCGGCCTTGCCACCGCTGCCAGCTGCTACCTGCCCAAGAGCTTCACCAACTATCATGAGGCTTCCACGGTGTACAAGACCGACGCCAAGAAGGCTAAGAAGCTCATCGAGGAGTCTGGCATCACCCCGGGTGCCATCACCCTGCGCACCACCGACAACGAGCAGATTAAGGGCATGGCCGCCCAGGTCAAGAACGACCTCGACGCTCTCGGCTTCGATGTGACCATCCAGACCGATACCTCGCCGGCTACCTACGCTGCCATCGACGGCGGCGAGGCCTACGATATCCTCCTTGCCCCTGGCGATCCTTCCTGCTTCGGCGCCGACCCCGACCTGCTGCTCAACTGGTGGTACGGCGACAACGTCTGGATGCAGACCCGTTGCCCGTGGAAGGAGTCCGCTGAGTGGCAGAAGCTCCATGGTCTCATGGACGAGGCTCTTGCCGCCGAGGGCGACGAGCAGCAGAAGAAGTGGAACGAGTGCTTCGACATCATTGCCGACAACGCCGTTCTGTACCCCGTTGTCCACGTCAAGACCGTCTCCGCTTCCTGGGACGATCCGTCCACTGCGCCCAACGGCGAGGCTCTCGATGGCTTCAAGGGCATCGGCACGACGAGCATGTCCTTCAGGGGCGTTGCGACCGTCAAGGCGTAAGACTCGCTTGAGTCTGTATGCAGGATGTCGGTCGTTGGGACCGTATCCTCATAGTTGAAACAAAGACCCGGGCGGCAACGATGTCGCTCGGGTCTTGTAATGAGTATCCGTACTCATATACCAGTTGGTCCTACCGACAAAAGAAAGGGGAGAGAACGTGAACAACTTGCTACGTTTGATTGGAAGGCGTCTTGTGGCGCTGCCGATCATGGCATTGGGCGTCACCGTCCTGGTGTTCTTCCTTATGTCGTTCTCCAAGACCGACCCCGCCTACACGGCGTTGGGTGACGGTGCCTCGCCCGAGGCGGTTGCCGAGTACCATGAGAAGTATGGTCTGGACGACCCCTGGCCCGTGCGCTACGTGCGCTATATGGGCGATCTGATCCATGGCGACATGGGCACCTATGGTGCTGCTCGCAACTCCGTTGCCAAGCGCATCTCCACGGCCCTGCCCGTCACGATGCAGCTGACCTTTATCGGTCTTGCTATCGGTGCGGTCGTTTCGTTTTTGCTCGGCGTCATCGCGGCACTGTATCGCGACAAATGGCCGGACCAAGTGATCCGCGTCTTTTCCATCGCCGGCTTGGCAACCCCGTCGTTCTGGCTTGCCGTTCTGTTGATCCTGCTGTTCTCTTCCTACCTTAAGGTGCTCCCGGCATCTGGTGCTCTGCCTCACTTCACCACGAATCCGGTTGGCTATCTGGGACGTATGATCATGCCCGCTATCGCCTTGGCATTTCCGCTGACGGGCCAGATGACTCGTATCGTGCGTACCGCCATGGTCGAGGAGCTCGACAAGGACTATGTCCGTATGGCTCGTGGCGCCGGCGTTCCCGAGAAGGTCGTCGTCGGCATCAACGTTCTTCGCAATGCGCTGATCACCCCGGTCACCACCCTCGGTCTTAAGATCGGTTACCTCATGGGCGGCGCCGTCGTCATCGAGGTTATCTTCAACCTCCCCGGCATGGGCACCGCGATTCTGCAGGGCGTTCAGGGCAACGAGGCGAACCTGGTTCAGGGCGTCGTTATCGTCGTTGCTCTTGCCTTCATCATCATCAACATCGTGGTTGACATGCTCTACCTGCTCATCAACCCGCGCATCAGGACGGTGTAGATTATGGTAAAGATTCGAGAGAAGCAAACCGAGCAGCTCGAGAAGGCTGCCTCCAAGGGGCTCAAGCTCGGTGGCTGGAAGAAGATGACGCTGTCTTCTAAGATTGCCGCCGTCGTGCTGGTGCTGGTCGCCCTGACTGCGATTCTGGCGCCCCTTCTTGCCCCCTATAGCCCGGTCGAGATCTTTACGGCTCGCCAGGCTCCCGGCAACGGATTTATCTTCGGTACCGACGATAAGGGTCGCGACATTCTGTCGCGTATGCTCTACGGTGGTCGTTACTCGCTGATTATCGGCTTTGGCGCCACTGCCATGGCTCTGGTCTGCGGCTCGGTCGTGGGCGCCCTTGCAGCGGTTTCGCGCAAGGCTGTCTCCGAGACGATCATGCGTATCCTGGACATCATCATGTCCATCCCGGGCATCGCCCTCGCTGCCGTCTTCGTCTCCATCCTGGGCAACTCCGTGCCGTCGATCATCTTCGCCATCGGCTTTATGTACACTCCGCAGATTGCCCGTATCGTGCGCGCCAACATCGTGTCCGAGTACGGCGAGGACTATGTCCGCGCGGTCATCGTTTCCGGCGCCAAGGCTCCGTGGATTTTGATCAAGCATGTTCTGCGTAACTGCATTGCCCCGATCATGGTCTTCACCGTTACGCTGGTCGCCGACGCCATCATCTTCGAGGCCTCGCTGACCTTCATCGGCGCTGGTATCCAGGAGCCCACCGCTACCTGGGGCAACATCCTCGCCGACGCCCGCGGCGGCGTGCTCGCCGGTCGTTGGTGGCAGGCGCTGTTCCCGGGCCTGGCCATCATGATCACCTGCCTGGCGCTCAACATCCTCTCCGAGGGCATTACCGACGCCATGGCCGCTGCTCCCTCCGCCGCCCTGGATCCTACCGATTCCTCCAAGCGTCGCGAGGCCGATCTGCTGGTCTCCGACCCCGTTCGCGCCTACAAGGAGCAGGCCCAGTCCCTCTCCGCTCGCCTTGGCGCCCTGCGCGATGTCGAGCTCAAGCGTGACGATCGCCATGTGCCCGACGAGTCTGTCGAACCGATTCTCTCGGTCCGTGACTTCTGCATTCAGTTTGAGCATCACGGTGATATCAACGTCGTCGACCATGTCAACTTTGACGTCCGTCCTGGTCAGACCATGGGCCTGGTGGGCGAGTCCGGTTGCGGTAAGTCCATCACCACGCTGGCCATCATGGGCCTGACCGATGAGGACGAGCACCTTTCCGGCGAGGTTCTCTGGGAGGGCCGCGACCTGCTCAAGATGAGCAAGAAGGAGTGGTTCGGCCTGCGCGGTACCGATATCGCTATGGTCTACCAGGACGCCCTGTCCTCGCTTAACCCCTCCATGCTCATTTCCGCCCAGATGAAGCAGCTCACCAAGCGTGGCGGCACCCGTAGCGCCGAGGAGCTCCTGGAGCTCGTGGGCCTCGATCCCAAGCGCACGCTCGAGAGCTATCCGCACGAGCTTTCCGGCGGCCAGCGTCAGCGCGTCCTGATCGCTATGGCCCTTACCCGCGACCCCAAGCTGGTCATCTGCGACGAGCCTACGACCGCTCTGGACGTTACCGTCCAGAAGCAGGTCATCAAGCTGCTTAACGACCTTCAGGCCAAGCTCGGCTTTGCCATGATCTTCGTTTCGCACGACCTGGCACTGGTCGCCGAGGTTGCCCATAACATCACGGTTATGTACGCCGGTCAGGTTATCGAGCAGGCGCCCACCAAGGAGCTGCTCACCAACCCGATCCACGAGTACACTCGCGGTCTTCTGGGTTCCGTCCTGTCCATCGAGAGCGGTTCGGGCCGCCTGCACCAGGTGCCCGGCGCCGTTCCGAGCCCGCGCGATTTCCCCAAGGGCGATCGCTTCGCGCCCCGCTCGAGTCATCCGCGCATTGGCCTGGACACCCGTCCGGTTTTCAAGCGCGTGCCCGGCACCGAGCACTTCTATTCCGAGCTCCCCGATGAGGTGCTCAAGGCAAATGGTTTGACCCCTCACGCGGAGGTGATGTAGATGAGCGAGACCGCAGTCAACGGCGTCGAGCCGATCATCTTCCTTGATGACGTCCACGTCACCTTTAGGACCCGTACCGGCTCGATTCTGCACCCCAACCTGGTTCACGCCGTCCAGGGTGTAACGATTAAGCTCATGCCCGGACAGACCATCGGCATCGTCGGCGAGTCCGGTTGCGGAAAGTCCACCACCGCCAACGTCATGTGCGGCCTGCAGGCCCCCACGAGCGGCAAGGTCTACTTTAAGGGCAAGGACGTTACCAAACGTACCGCCGAGGACCGTCGCCACATGGGTCGCGTCATCTCGGTCGTGTTCCAGAACCCGGCCACGGCGCTCAACCCCCGCATGGTCGTTCGCGAGCAACTGCTCGACCCCATGCGCGTCCACAACCTGGGTACCGAGGCCGAGCAGGAGAAGCGCGTCAAGGAGCTCTTGGAGCTCACCGGTCTGCCCAGCTCCGCCGCCGAGGTTCTTCCCGGCCAGCTTTCGGGCGGCCAGCGCCAGCGCGTCGCAATTGCCCGTGCCCTGTCGCTGAACCCCGATGCCATCATCGCCGACGAGCCCACCTCGGCTCTGGACGTTTCGGTCCGCGCGCAGATTCTGAACCTGCTGACCGACCTTAAGAAGGAGCTCGGCCTGGCCATGGTGTTCATCAGCCATGACATCCAGACGGTCCGCTATATCTCTGACGACATCATCGTTATGAATGGCGGCAAGATCGTCGAGCATGGCGAGGCCAAGCAGGTCTTCCAGCACCCTCAGGACCCCTACACCAAGATGCTGCTCGGCGCTGCGCCGTCGCTGCTGCATCCCAAGCTCGGCGAGTAGCCTCGCTTTCCCTCCCGTGCGCCCGGTTCCCTTGCCGGGCGCACCTCCGTTGCGATTTCGAAAGGCTGGGTTCACGAGCCATGCCAAGTGCTCAGGAGCTACAACAGCAATTTGGTGAATATCGAGGCGCTATGCCCCGTCCATCGGATTTCGATCTCTTTTGGAAGGACCGCATGGCCGAGGCCGACGCCGTCGAGCTCGACTACGCGATTGAGGCGGCTTCGGTTGCGGATTCCGCGACCTGTCAGTTTTTCGACCTCTGGTATACCGGCATGTGTGGTGCACGCCTGCATACCAAGTACCTCAAGCCGGTCTCGGAGGAGCCCGTGCCGCTGGTGCTTCAGTTCCATGGATATCCGGGTGCGAGCCGCAGCTGGTTTGAGCAGGCGTCGTTTGCGGGCATGGGCATGGCGCTCATTGCTCTCGATTGTCCTGGCCAAGGAGGCCCCTCCGAGGACATTGGTGGATTTGAGGGCACGACGGTCGCGGGCCATATCGTCGCCGGTATCGACGGCGACCCGGCCAACCTCTACTATGTCCGCTTGCACCAGGATATCCGCATTCTGTGCCGTATCGTTCGCGAGCTCGAGGGCATCGATCTTACCCGCGTGTACGTGAACGGCGCATCGCAGGGCGGCGGTTTGGGTATTGCGACCTGCGCGCTCAATAGCGATTTGGTTGACCGCGCGGCCATCCTCTATCCCTTCTTATCGGACTTCCGCCTGGTTTGGGATCTGGATGCCGACGATATCGCCTACGAGGGTCTGCGCTATTGGTCGCGCTGGTTTGACGAGGACTCGACTCGTATTGACGAAGCCTATGCCAAACTGGCGTACTTCGATTCCAAGAACTTTGCCCCCATGGTCAAATGCCCCGTGCTGTTTGGTACGGGCACAGCCGATATCGTCTGTCCGCCGGCAACGCAGTTTGCGGTGTACAACAACCTGTCCTGCGAGAAGCGCCACGAGTTCTTTGAGGGCTTTGGTCACGAGGAGATTCAGGACTTTGATGATCTGATCATTCCGTTTTTCTGTGAGGGAGGGGAGGCTCATGTCTAAGTGCGAGAGCAATGTTGACGAGCTGATAGTCCCCGGGCTCGTGGGAATTCCTGGAACGGTTTCGTCAAGGCTCGCAGAATATCGGGACTGGCACGGTGATGTCCAAGCAGATGTTTCTGATTTAGAGACATGCGCTTCGAATCTTGAGATTCAAGGCCTGGCCATTACAGCGATTGACTTTGTTAACCCCTGCGCCCGTTACTCGGAGGTTTCCTTTGAACTCGGTGACGATGCGGTCCACGCTCGTTTGATTGAGCCTGTTGGTCGTGCCCGAGTATCTGAGCGCGTGCCACTGTGCCTGATGTTCCACGACATCGATCGGCCTGTGCGCGGTTGGCATCACATGACGAGATTTGCCGCCATGGGGTATGCCGTCCTCGCGCTGGATGATGATGTTGCTGGTGCGGACGACCTGCAGCAGGGGATTACCTCGCCTGCTTTTGTCGAGCGCGTCCGTTGGGGCTGCGCGTTGGCGAAGGTCGCGCGCAATCTTGATGGCGTGGACCCCGACCGCATTTTTGCATGGGGCGAGGGTCTTGGCGGCGGAGTCGCGCTGGCGATTTCTGCTCTGGACGAGCAGGGCTTTGCCTGCACGGCGGTTGCCAATCCGATTCCCGGTGGAATCGAGGCGCTGTCGTCTCGGGTGCGCGGCTCGGTGCTCATGGGCACATCGCTTATGGATACCGTGAGCGACCCCAAGGGTCAGTTTGCCGTATTCAACGGTTTTGAGTGTGACCGGAGGCATATCATCTATGCCAAATACGCTCACGAGCGCATCAATGCGTTCGAAAACGAAGTCGTCGACTTCTTTAACCAAACGTTCTACCCGTGTTCTTTGGCCTAGACGGCCTGGACACTGCCAACAAGAGTGGGCGGCATAGGGCTGCCCGCCAGACAACTAAGGAGATTCTTGTGGCAACTCAGAAATTCACCGGCGTTATCCCTCCCGTCGTTGTTCCCGATACCGAAGACCACCAGCTCGATGTTGCCTCCTTTGAGCGCAGCATCAACCGCATGATCGATGCCGGCGTCGATGGCCTGTTCTTCCTGGGCTCCTCGGGCGAGGTCGTCTTCTCCACCGACGAGCGCCGTCGCCAGATCGTCGCCGAGGCCGTGCGCATCGTCGACCACCGCGTTCCCGTTCTGGTCGGCATCATCGACACCGAGACCGAGCGCATGATCGAGCACGGTAAGGTCGCTCAGGAGCTGGGCGCCGATGCGCTTGTCGCTACCTGCCCGTTCTATGCCCTGCAGGGCATGACCGAGGTCGAGGAGCACTTCCGCATCCTGCACGAGGAACTCGACCTGCCCATCTTTGCCTACGACATCCCCGTGTGCGTCCACACCAAGCTCCCCTGGAAGCTCCTTGCCAAGCTCGGCGCCGAGGGCGTCCTGGCCGGCGTCAAGGATTCCTCGGGCGATGACATCTCGTTCCGCTATCTCGTTCAGGAGAACGAGAAGAACGGCCACCCGATGAGCATCCTCACCGGTCACGAGGTTGTTGTCGACGGCGCCTACCTCGGTGGCGCCGACGGTTCCGTCCCGGGTCTCGCCAACGTTGAGCCCGAGGGCTACGTGCGTCAGTGGAAGGCCGCTCAGGCCGGCGACTGGGCTACCGTCAAGGCCGAGCAGGATCGCCTCAACGAGATCTCCCACATCTGGGATGTCACCTCGGGCGTCCAGGGCTATGCCGGCGGCGTTGGTGCCTTCAAGACCGCTATGAATCTCATGGGCATCTTCGACAGCCCGACCATGCCGCGCCCGGTGAAGGCCATGACCGGCGAGAACGTCGAGGCGATTAAGAAGGTCCTCCAGGACAACGGTCTCCTGTAAAGCTTCCCCAGGCACCCGATCTTGGGGCTCAAGTGGTCGGGCGTGACCCATTAGGTCAACGCCTGGCCACTTTCACCCCAACCTCGGGCACCTGGAAAACCTTTACCGCGCTGTGGCGGCTAGTCTGACGGCGCATTTCCTGTAGTTGTTTTTATCTCCTAAGGAGAGCGACATGGAGAACAAGTACGTTTGCTCCGTCGATATCGGCGGCACCAAGATTGCGACTGCCATTATGGAGTATCCGGCTGACGGTAGCGTGCCCCATCCCGTATTTGAGGCCGAGGTTCCTACCGAGGCCCAGGAGGGCGGCGAGGCCGTCTTCCAGCGTATCGAGGCGTCCATCAAGGCCGCTCTTGAGGCGAATCCCGATGTCGAGGTCCTCGGTGTCGGTATCGGTGCCGCAGGCGTCGTCGATCCCAAGACGGGCGCCATCGCGTATGCCAACGAGATCATGCCCGGCTGGTCCGGCGTTCAGTTGGGGCCGCGCCTGCGCGAGGACCTTGGTCTTCCCGTTGCCGTGGTGGGAGACGTGCAGGCTCATGCTCTGGGCGAGGCCCACTGGGGCGTCGGTAAGGGCAAGTTCTCCGTCTTGTGCCTTGGCATCGGTACGGGCATCGGCGGCGCATATGTCGAGAACGGCCGCGTGATGCAGGGCTTCCATGGTGCTGCCGGCCATATGGGCCACATCGAGTGCTCGGCTGCTGCCGGCATTCCCTGCGCCTGCGGACGTTCTGGTCATCTTGAGTCGGTTGCTTCGGGCACTTCCATTGGTCGTATGTACGATGAGCGCTTTGGTCGCGTCGACCCCAGCCGTCCTTCGGTCGGTCGCGATGTGAACGACCTGTGCCGTGCGGGCGACGCAAAGGCGACCGAGGTCATCCATGACGCCGGCTTTGCGCTGGGCGCCAGCTTGGGCTCGCTTGCCAACATCTTGGATCCCGAGGTCATCGTGCTTTCGGGAGGTGTGATTCACCAGGGTCCCGATTGGCGCTCGCAGACGTGGAAGGACTCGGTGCACGAGGGCTATGCCAGCCAGGCGCTCGACCCGCTTCAGGACACGCCGATCCTCATCGGTTCTCTGGAGGGCGACGCGCCGCTTATCGGTGCCGCCGAACACCTTCTTGCGTCGTTGAAGTAAACATAACTACCAAGTGCGCCTTCTGAGGTGCCGCAGATTGACGTGAAAGAGGAGCGAAGCGTACTTCGGTATGCGAGCGACGGTTTGAACGTCAAGGTGCGGTGTCTCAGAAGGCTGTTTTGAGAAAGGTTGAGTCGAACATGACCGTTGATCCTTTGATCCAGTCCCTAAAGGGCAAGCTCGTCGTGAGCGTTCAGGCCTATATGGGCGAGCCGCTTCGTACGCCCGAGACCATGGCTCAGATGTCTCGCGCCTGCGAGCTTGGTGGCGCCGCCGCTATTCGCTGCCAGGGTCTTGCCGACATCGCCGCCATTAAGGGCCGCTGCGAGGTTCCCGTCATCGGCCTGTGGAAAGATGGACACGAGGGCGTCTACATCACGCCGACGCTGCGTCATGCTCGCGCCTGCGTTGCCGCCGGTGCCGACATCGTGGCAATTGATGCCACTGATCGCCCACGTCCCGATGGCAAGACCGTCGAGGACACCTTCCGTCCGCTGCACGAGGAGGGCGTGCTCCTGATGGCCGACTGTGCCACCATCGAGGATATTCGTCGTGCTGTCGACATGGGCTTTGACCTGGTGTCCACCACGCTTTCTCATGGTGTTGCCGCTATCGATTGCACCATGGCCGACGGTCCCGATCTGCCGCTCCTGCGCCAGGCGACCGAGGAATTTCCCGGCCTTCCCATCATCTGCGAGGGCCGCGTGCACACGCCCGAGGAGGCCCGCGCCGCGATTGATGCGGGCGCCTGGGCAGTTGTCGTAGGCACTGCCATTACGCACCCCACGAGTATTACGAGTTGGTTCAAAGCCGCGCTTGAGGCGTAAGACGGACCTCGTATCCGCTCAGGGCGGTATACTCATTAAAGGCAATTGACCGCGCGGGATCCGGGTTGCTGGGTCCCGCGCTTGTTTTTAGGAGGCAGCACATGCAAAAGGGAGATGCCATGGATGCGGCGGAGCGCTCGGAGCGCATCCCCGATATCGTCATCATCACCGGAATGTCCGGATCGGGCCGAACGCAGGCCATGCATGTGTTCGAGGACATGGGCTACTTTTGCATCGACAACTTGCCTCCGCGTCTGATCGCCCAGCTTGCCGAACTCGTCGGCATCAATACGGGCGTGGGCAGGCATCTTGCCGTCACCTGCGACCTGCGCAGCCAGGGCTTGTTCGATGAGCTGCTCGATGCCGTTGCCGCACTCGAGGAGCGCGAGATGAGCTGCGACATCGTGTTTCTCGAGGCCTCTGACGAGGTGCTGATCCGTCGTTATAGCGAAAACCGCCGCCGCCATCCCATTGCCAAGCCGGGGGAGACTACGGCCGATGCGATTCAACGCGAGCGCCTGCAGCTGCAGGGTGTGCGCGATCGAGCCGATATGATCATCGACACGAGCCGCCTGCGCACCTCTGCTCTGCGCAACAAATTGCGCATGGCGTTCTCCGAGTTGTCCGACCAGCAGCTCATGGACGTTCACGTGTTCTCGTTTGGCTTTAAGCACGGTATGCCCGTCGAGGCGGACATTATGATCGACGTTCGCTTCCTGCCCAATCCGTTCTACGATCCCGAGATGCGTACCATGACCGGTCTCGATAAGAAAGTCTCCGACTTTGTTCTGGACCATCCCAAGACCCAGGAGTTCTGGAAGGCCTGGACGCAGCTGCTCGATACGGTCATGCCCGGCTATATCGCAGAGGGCAAGCCGCAACTTTCTATTGCCATCGGCTGTACAGGCGGTCAACACCGCAGCGTTGCCATCGCCGAGGCCACGGCTCGTTATTTGGAAGGCGCCCAATATCACGTGAGCATTTCCCATCGCGACCTGTCGCGCGCCAACACGAAAGCATAGGCCTGCATGTCCTTTACCGCCGAGGTGCGTGACGAGCTCGCGCGCTGCGAACCCGAATGTGAATACTGCGATTTGTCGACGCTTGCCGCCCTGACGCGTGTGAGCGGTACACTTTCGCTGGCCGGCTCCGGGCGGTATCGATTGACGGTCGCGACCGAGACGGGTGCCGTCGCGCGCACGATGATCACGCTGACGCATCGCATCCTTAAGCTCAAAACGGAATTCACCGTTCGTAAATCGGTCTTGCATAAGGTCCGTAACTATCTCATTACCCTGCCCGATCAACCCGACCTGGACAAGGCTCTGGTGCTGCTGGGCATCCTCGACCGCAGGGGAGGGCTCGTCGCCGGTGTTCCCCGGCACATCGTTGCCCGTCCCTGCTGCAGGCTTGCCTACATCCGCGGCGCGCTCATCGCGGGCGGTTTCGTGGCCGATCCACGCGGCGACTTTCATTTGGAGATCGCGGTGCAGGGCGAGCAGTATGCCCGGGGACTTTGCGATCTATTGGAGCAGATTGGGGTCCATGCGCGCGTTAACGCGCGGCGCGGGTCCTTTGCCGTCTACATTAAGAGCGCCGAGGAGATCGAGCAGCTCCTAAAGCTGGTCGGCGCCAAGCGCAGCGTTGCCGAGATCGAGGAAGCGCGCGCGGTCAAATTGGTTAAGAACGACGTAAACCGTCGCGTGAATGCCGAGCTGGCCAATCAGACCAGAAGTGCAGGTGCCGCCCAGCATCAGCTTGCGTTGATCGATGAGCTCGAACAGCGGGGTTTGCGCGACACGCTTCCGGACGCCTTAGCAGTCTTTTGCGACCTGCGCGAGCGCTATCCCGATCTGTCACTGCGCGATCTGGGGGAGATGGCTGACCCTCCCTTGTCGAAGTCGGCCCTCTACCATCGAGTTTTGAGGCTTGAAAAGCTCATTGAAGCAAACAGGTAGTTGAGCGAAACTGCTTATATAGGGATTGAACTGCTGTTTTACTCTTTAAAACGTTTTAACGTAAATTTGATTTTCAATTTCGAGCATTCTCGTGAAATTCAAGTCAAAAAAAAGGTATATTAGGCGAGTGGTTAGTTTGTGGGCCTCAACGGCGGGCGCTGTAGCTCGCGGGGGCCTTACGAAAGGAGACACAATGGCAGTAAAGGTTGCTATTAACGGCTTCGGTCGCATCGGTCGTCTGGCTTTCCGTCAGATGTTCGGTCATGAGGGCTCCGAGATCGTCGCTATCAACGACCTCACCTCTCCCGATATGCTCGCTTACCTGCTGAAGTACGACTCCACGCAGGGCAACTACGCTCGCGATCACGAGGTCGTTGCTGGCGAGGATTCCATCACCGTTGACGGCAAGGAGATCAAGATCTACAAGGAGGCCGACGCCAACAACCTGCCTTGGGGCGACCTCGACGTCGACGTCGTTCTCGAGTGCACCGGCTTCTACACCAGCAAGGCTAAGGCTCAGGCCCACATCAACGCTGGCGCCAAGAAGGTCGTCATCTCCGCTCCGGCTGGCAGCGATCTGCCTACCATCGTGTACAACGTCAACCATGAGACGCTGACCGCTGAGGACAACATCATCTCCGCTGCTTCCTGCACCACCAACTGCCTCGCCCCGATGGCCAAGGGTCTGAACGACTTCGCTCCCATCGTGTCCGGCATCATGACCACCATTCACGCCTGGACCGGCGACCAGATGCCGCTCGACGGCCCGCAGCGCAAGGGCAACAAGCGTCGTAGCCGCGCCTGCGCCGTCAACATCGTCCCCAACACCACCGGTGCTGCCAAGGCCATCGGCCTGGTTCTCCCCGAGCTCAACGGTAAGCTCATCGGTGCCGCCCAGCGCGTCCCGACGCCGACCGGCTCTATCACCAACCTCTACGCTGTCGTTGACAAGAAGGTCACCGTCGACGAGGTTAACGCCGCTATGAAGGCCTACGCTGCCACCATCTCCGAGACCTTCGGTTACAACGAGGACGACATCGTCTCCACCGACATCATCGGCGAGACCCACGGCTCCATCTTCGACGCCACTCAGACCATGTGCTCTGACCTCGGCAACGGCCAGACCCTCGTTCAGGTCACCTCTTGGTACGACAACGAGAACTCTTACACCTCTCAGATGGTCCGCACCATCAAGTACTTCGAGAAGTTCGTTGCTTAATTTAGCTTTTAGCGAATAGCTCGTTGAGCGTCTAAAGAAGGGCGCGGCCTTATAGGGCTTACACCCTAGGGTCGCGCCCTTTTTATAGGAAATCGTCTGCCGTAATGGGAGGCAGACACGTACGAAAGGTAGAAGCAAACATGGCCTTTACCAAGAAGACCGTCCGCGACATCGATGTCGACGGCAAGCGCGTTCTCGTCCGCGTTGACTTCAACGTGCCTATCAAGGATGGCGTCGTTGGCGACACCACCCGTATCAAGGCTGCCCTGCCCACCATCAACTATCTCGTTGAGCACAACGCTCGCGTCATCCTCATGAGCCACCTCGGCCGTCCCGATGGCACCGGCTTCCAGCCCGAGCTGTCCCTCGAGCCCGTCGCCAAGAAGCTCGCCGAGCTCTCTGGTCTCGACGTCGCCTTTGTCGCCGACACCTACGGCGAGAAGGCTGCCGAGGCTGTCGCTGCCGTCGAGCCGGGCAAGGTCCTCGTTCTCGAGAACGTCCGTTTCGACAAGCGTGAGAAGAAGAACGACCCCGAGATCGCCAAGAAGCTCGCTTCCTATGGTGACGTCTTCGTTCTCGATGCCTTCGGCACCGCTCACCGCGCCCAGGGTTCCGTCGTGGGCCCCGCCGCTTACCTGCCTGCCGTCGCCGGCTTCCTGCTTGAGAAGGAGGTCGACACGCTGACCGGTATCTTCGCCGAGCCCGAGCGTCCCTTCGTCGCTATCGTCGGCGGTTCCAAGGTTTCCTCCAAGATCGGCGTTCTCGATCACCTCATCGACTCCGCTGACACCTTGATCATCGGTGGCGGTATGGCCTACACCTTCTTCCTGGCTCAGGGCCTGACCGTCGGTCAGTCCCTCAAGGAAGAGGACTGGGTCGAGCGCGCCGGCGAGATGCTCAAGAAGGCCGAGGAGAAGGGCGTCAAGATCCTGCTCCCCATCGACAACCGCGTTGCCGATCACTTTGGCGAGGATGCTGTCCCCGAGGTTGTCGCTTCCGACGCTATCCCCGACGATCGTGAGGGCATGGACATCGGCCCCAAGACCGAGGAGCTTTACGCCGAGGCCGTCAAGGGCGCCAAGACCGTGTTCTGGAACGGCCCCATGGGCGTGTTCGAGATGAAGGCGTTCGAGGCCGGCACTGTCTCTTATACACATCTGACGCTGCCGACGACTT
>UQSK01000030.1 GCA_900543605.1 uncultured Collinsella sp. | reverse complement strand
CTACACCTATTAAGTCGTCGGCAGCGTCAGATGTGTATAAGAGACAGCACCCAAAACGCTCAGCTGCGGAATGGCATCGAGCGCGCCGGCGGCGATCTCCACCGCTTGGCTCACGCTGAGCTCTTTGCGCTCCTGCTCGTCCGAACCGTCGAACTCGGCGGAAACGGCATTGCCGGTTAGATTCCAGCCTGCCACGCAGCCTCCTTTCGTCATCGTGCACAAGGGCTCCGGCCCTGCGCAAATTCAAGTCCAACACATAGTACAGCGCCGCGGGGACACAAATCTCCGCGGCGCCTGTCAAGCCAATTTGTTATCGGTTGGAGTTTCTGTTGTAGCGAGCCATCAGGTAGAGCAGTTGAATGATCGAAGTGAGCGCTGCGGCCACATAGGTAAGCGCGGCTGCCGTCAGCACCTTCTTGGCGCCGTTGACCTGCTTGGAACTCATGCCCGACTGCTCGATATACGCCACGGCGCGGCGACTGGCATCGATCTCGACCGGCAGCGTAACCAGTTGGAACAACACGCTAAACGAGAAGAAGACCAGCGCGAGGGTCGTGAGTCCCGCAATGTTCATGAACAGGCCCATGAGCAGCACGATGGTCCAAGTGTTCTGGGTAAAGTTGACGACCGGGACCAAAGCGGTACGTACCTTCATCATGGCATAACCACTTTGACGCTGGGCGGCATGGCCCGCCTCGTGGCAGGCGACGGCAACGCTTGCGACCGACCCGCCCGAACGGTTGGCATCCGACAGATACAGATTGTTGTCCTGCGGGTTGTAATGATCGGTGAGCTCGCCGGCAACGCCCTTGATGCCCACGGCACTACAACCGTTGGCGTCGAGCATGCGGCGAGCGACCGTGGCACCCGTATCGCCGTCCGAGCGCACCTTAGACCACGTCCTGTACGTCGAGTTGATATAGCTCTGCGCGGCAAGGCCAAGCACCGTGCAGACAAGAACAACCAGCAGGTACAGCGGGTCAATGCCAAAGCCGTATCCATAGTAATAAGGCATGCGAATTCCTCCGAATCGAGTTACACGTTGGAGGCATTCTACCCACTCAAGCGGCTAGGCTTCCTTATAGCAATTCAATTTTGCCATCTTTGACCGTCAACCCCATGTTGCCCGAGAGCAGATCGTCCAGGCGCGAGCCCACGAGCTCAAAGCGCCAGCCTTCGCGCAGGGGACTCTGCTCGGGGTGCTCAATATAGTCGGCCAGGTCATCGCGCGAGGCAATGACCGAGGTCGCCACGCCCGAACGCTCGGCAACCAGACGAATAAGCGCGTACATGAGATCCGTCACGCTCTCCAACTCCGGCGAAATCTGACGGTGCCCGCGCACCATGAGCGGCAGGCGATCGTGTGGGCAGCTCGCACCGCGCTTCATGGCCATGAGCGCGCCGTCCACGTCGCGCTCCCCCAGCTGATCGGTGCCGCGGATGCTGCGGAACTCCTCGACGCGCACGGGATTGCGCTTAACGAGCGCAAGCAGCGTGTCGTCGGACATGACCCACTTGCGCGGGATGTTGCGGCGCTCGGCGCGGTCCTCGCGCCAAGCAGCAAGCTCGCGCGCAATGCCCAGCTGATGGCGGCTGCAGGAGTTGATGCGCTTGACCTTGCGGAATGCCTCATGGCGGTCGGCGCGGTAGTGTGACTCGTCGGCCAACGGACGCAACTCGTCGAGCACCCAGTCCACGCGGCCCAGCTCACGCAGGCGGCTCATCATCTCGGTATAGGCGACGATCAGGTACTTGACGTCATCGATCGCGTACTCGATCTGTTTGTCGGTCAGCGGGCGGCGCGACCAATCGGTCAGCGACTCGGTCTTGGGCAACGAGACGCCGCAAAACGTCTGCACGAGCGCGCCGTAGGAAATCTGCTGGCGCTCGCCCAAAAAGGCGGCGGCCACCTGCGTGTCAAAAATGGGACGCGGCAGCACGCCCACGGTATGGAGCATAACCTCCATATCCTGCGAGCAAGCGTGAAACACCTTGGTCACGCTCTCATCGCCCATAAGCTCGGCCAGCGGCGATAGGTCGTCGATCACCAGAGGATCGACCGCGACGCTCTCGGCAGGGGTGGCAATCTGGACCAAGCACAGGCGCGGGTGGAACGTGCGCTCGCGCAAAAACTCGGTATCGACGGCAATCGCGTCGAACTCGCGGGCGCGTTGGCAAAAGTCGAGTAGAGCCTGATGTGTGGAAATGTACATATCAACCCATCGAATAAGGTTAGGCCCGAAAAACACGGGTAGGATATCGGCATTGCCTTACAACTATACTCGGTTAGTCACAGAACGGGAACGTAAGTATGCGCTGCCTTATCATCCACAACCCGGCATCGGGCCCCAGCTCAGATGAAATCTACGCGTTCACGCACGCCCTCGCGCAGGGCGGCGACGAGGTCGTGATGCGCTTTATCGGCGATGGCATGGAACCCGAGGACGCCGTGGCAGACGTGCGCGAGTTTGATCGCGTGGTCGTTTCGGGCGGCGACGGCACCGTCTCCAACGTGCTCGACCAAATGCGAGGGTGCGGTGTCCCCACGCTCGTCTTCCCCTCCGGCACAGCCTGCCTGTTCTTTAACAACATCGGTAATGCCCCCGAGGCAGCGGCGCTTGCCAAGGCTTGCCGCGCCGGTCGTACGGTCAAAGTGGACATGGGCGAGCTCTTTTGGCTCGACGAGAACGGCAACGAGAAGCGCCACGGCTTTATCATCATCGCCGGCTCGGGCTTCGACGCCGAGATCATGATGAAGGCCGCCCCCGCCAAAAACGACATCGGTGAGATCGCCTATTTCCTGTCGGCGCTCGCCACACCCAACCCCACGGTGGCGCACTTTACGATTGAGCATGACGGCATTGTCGAGGAGCTCGATGGCATCTGCTGCATGGCCGGCAACACCTCGGTCATTCAAAACGACATCAACCTGTTCCCCGATTGCCGCATGAACGACGGCATGGTCGACATCGCGGTCATCGAGCCCGTAAAAACCGTCCAGCTCCTGCCCACCGTGATCACCGCCGCACTCGACCCCGCTGGCAAGGTGCTCGGCCGCCCGCAGTTCAAGATCATCCAGACCAAGGAAGCCAAGATCACCTGCACCCCGTCGCTGGGCATGCAGTTCGACGGCGAGATCATCTCCAGCAACTCGGGCGTCTTTGGTGCCCGCGCACTTCCGCAATGCCTCGACCTCATCGTCGACGAATTCTCCCCGCTCGGAAAATAGGAGGACCCCATGAACGACAACCCCCTGATTGGCTTTATCGTCATCGTCTTGGCCATGCTCGTCGGCTATGCGATTAACGTGATCCACCGCCGGAAGAAGTAATTCCACATTGGTATGATATTCATCCAATTATCGTCTCCCCCGTTGTTTATGCATTTGCCAGACAGCGGGGGGATTTTTCTTTGTGCCCCGTGCAAGGCGCTTTATTCAGGTACAGTAATTGCAGGGCGTCTTTATTTAAATAAAGCTAGATAATGAGTATTCTTGTCCGCTCATCGCATATTTTAGGACGCTCATCGAGTATTTCATCGAAATAGATGAATACTATTTAGACTTCCGATAGGCTAATAGATGTATTTATTAGCTGAAATCCTGCACGGTTCCGCGGGGTTTCAACGGTTGGGAGGGATTATGAGGTTTACTCATCCTGTCAACACGCTCAAAAAGCTCGGCTGCGGCCTTGCGTTTGGAGCAGCGGCCATCATGGCCATGCCGACTTCGGCGCTCGCCTGCACCCAGATCTACATGGGCAGCAAGCTTACGGCAGACGGCAACACGTACTACGGCCGTTCCGAGGACTTCGGTCCGCGCTATGTCAAGCACTTTGGCATTGAGCCCGCACACAAGGACGGCAACAAGTACACCTCGGTCGAGTCCGGTTTTGAGTACAAGTCCAAGGGCGCAACCTACCGCTACACCTTCGTTCGCGACAACCCCTCGCAGTGGGAAGATCGCTACGACGCATATTCCGAGGCTGGCATCAACGAGAAGGGCGTTTCCTGCTCTGCCACGCTGAGCACCTCCTATAACGAGAAGGCCGAAGAGGCCGACCCCATCA
The DNA here is from genome assembly GCA_900543605.1 of uncultured Collinsella sp. GTDB lineage: Bacteria > Actinomycetota > Coriobacteriia > Coriobacteriales > Coriobacteriaceae > Collinsella. Next base: position 17,969 of record UQSK01000030.1, on the reverse strand, counting down.
CCGAGGAGACTGGCATTGGCGAGTACAGCTATGCCAGCGTCATCCTGGGCGAGAGCGCCACGGCCCGCGAGGGCGTCGAGCTCATCGGCAGCCTGATCGACGAGCAGGGCGTCTGCTCCAACGACCAGATCATCATCGCCGACAGCACCGAGACCTGGCTGTTCGCCGCGCTTTCCGGCCATCAGTGGATTGCTATGAAGCTCGCCGATGACATCGCCTCGCTCAACCCCAACATCGGCAACCTCACCTATAACGTCGACCTCGATGACACCGAGAACTGTCTCCATTCCGAGGGCATCGAGTCCATGCCTAAGGAGAAGGGCTTTGCCGAGTACACCGACGGCAAGTTCGACGTCGCCAAGACCTACGGCGAGGTGATCGGCGAGGCCGGTATGCACCAGTGGTCGCGCTATATCCAGGGTCGCGATTACTTCATGGCCCCGCTGGCTGAAGGCACTGACTACGAGATCGTGAAAGACGAGCGCGAAGATGCTCGCGCCACGACCGGCGCCCTGGTCCACGAGATGCAGCCGCTGTTCTTCCAGCCCGGCAAGTCCGACTGGAACACCTTTGAGATGATCCGTTCCTTCGCCGCTCGCGGCGAAAATGTCGCCGGCCTCAACGCCAACACCGACGGCGCCTATGCCATCGGCTCCAACCGCAACACCGAGATCCACACCTTCCAGATCCGTCACGGCATGGATCCCGAGATCGCGACCATCCAATGGGAGATGCTCTCCAACGCCGAGTTCTCCGTCGCCATCCCCCTCTACTCCGCACTGCTCACCGAGGTCAGCCCCTACTTTAGCGATCAGGATGTCTCCTTCGATCACTGCGAAGAGGAAGACGTCGTGAACAACGAGGAGCCCAAGAACTCCATCAACTACGTCCTCATGGACATCAACACGCTCGCCTATGAGAACCGCGACCACTGCGCTACTGGCGTCCGCGCCTACCTCGACGCCCTGCAGAAGGAGCTCATCGAGCAGAACCTGACCGTCGACGAGGCCATGCAGGCCGCCGAGGGCACCGAGGCCCGCACCGCCCTGGCCAACAAAGCCGGCAAGGCTGCCACCAAAAACACCTACCTCAAGTGCAAGGCCATGCTCGAGGAGATGCGCGACTACCTCAAGGAGGAGGATTTCTCCGAGGAGTTCGTCCCGAGCGACTATGATGCCGACAACGACTGCCTGGTCGAGTCCATCACCTACGCCGACGAGGCCCTCTCCGATGAGGACGTAGCCGAGCCCGAGGTCGAAGAGGAAGAGGCCACCGAGAAGAAGTCCGAGGGCAACAACATGGCCGCCATGGCCGTTGGCGCCGTCGTCATCATCGGTGTCTGCGGCTTCGTGCTCTATCGTCGCAAGAAGGCCTAAGGCCCTCACGCTCTAAGGGAGGGCAAGACAGTGCGAGCGGTCTTGCCCTCCTCGCCTGTCATCCGACCGGCGGGAAACATCGCCGAAATCTTTTCAAAAAAGATTCCCTGCACACACTTCGCTGTGCTATAGTGCAGCGCAACAGCAACTAGGTGCGACCGCGCCACGGCATCATGAAAGGAGCCACCGACATGAAGAACACGATGAAGTCTCTCAACAACTGGTGGTGGCGTGATGCGAATACGATCGGTCGACAGTGAGTCCCTCACGCCTGCTTTTGCGCTCTAGGTGATTGGAAGGCCTCCGGTTTCGACCGGGGGCCTTTTTCTATCTCGAGCCCGATCGCATTCGCATCACGCGCCTCCGCTTTTCTCTTGCACCCCCATTCCGAAAGGATTTTCACCATGTCTCAGAACACCACCGCCGCCCAGCCCCGCACCGTCCAGACCGCCGACCGCGGCAAACTCGACGTCCGTGCTCTCGTCCTGCTCGCCATCCTGCTCGCTGCCGGCTTCATCCTCAACTTCACCGTCGGCAAGGCCATCTCGGGCATCTCGGGCGGCATGATCAGCCCCGAGTTCATCATCTCGGCCTTCTGCCTCACCATCCTGGTCGTTCGCCCCAACATCGGCCAGGCGCTCGTCATTGGCCTCATCTCGGCTGCCGTAATCCAGATCACCACCACTTCGCCGTTCGTCGATTTTGCCGCTGAGGGCATCGCCGCCATGCTCATGGCCGGCATCGTCAACGCCGCCGGCAAGAACGGTCAGGTCAAGCCCGCGATCGCCATTGTCGCAACCTTCCTGACCACCTTTGTCTCCGGCGTCATCTTCATGGTCATCAAGATGGCCATGCTCGGCGTGGTCGGCGAGCTCGCCGCCGCTATGCTGCCCGTCGTCGCCATGACCGCCGTCTTTAACGCCATTCTGGTCGGCGCCCTCTACTTGCCCATCCAGAAGGCCCTTAGGCTCAACTAACCCGTTCGGCTTTACGAGCCACCCCATCTTGGCGTTCATTCGTCGCTCGCGTACCCAAGTACGCTTCGTTCCTCTTTCGCGCCAACCTGGGGCCCCTCGTAAAGCCGTCTCCGTGCTTCACCACCAAAGACCGTCCCAAACAACGAGCTTTTTTGGGACGGTCTTAAACAACTGGTCATTTAAGACTGTCCCCAATGACTATGAAAGGTATCCATGGAAACGATCATCAACGTCGACGATGTCTCGTTCTCCTATGGCACGCAGACCGAGCAGGCGCTCAGCCACATCTCGCTCAGCGTGAACAAGGGAGATTTCATCGGCATCATCGGGCCCTCGGGTGCCGGCAAGTCCACGCTTACCGCCTGCCTGTCGGGTGCCGTGCCCCACCACTACACCGGCACGTTCTTTGGGTCCGTCATGGTTGACGGCCACGACACCTGCGAGGTCTCGCTCGCCGACGTGTCGCAAATCGTCGGCAGTGTGCTGCAGGATATCGACACGCAGATGGTCGTTTCGGTCGTCGAGGACGAGATGCTCTTTGGCCTCGAGAACTTTGGCGTTCCCCACGACCAGATCGAGCAGCGCGTGAGCGAAACGCTCGAGACCGTCGGCATCAGCGACCTGCGCGACCGCGAGATCGCCACCCTCTCGGGCGGACAGAAGCAAAAAGTGGCCATCGCCGCCATTCTCGCCATGCGTCCGCGCGTCTTGGTTCTCGACGAGCCCACCGCGGCACTCGACCCCGCCAGCTCCACGCTGGTTTTCGAGACCCTGCGTGAGGCCAACCGTGCACTCGGCATCACCATCGTCGTCGTTGAGCAAAAGGTCGCCCTGCTTTCGGAGTACTGCAACCGCGTGCTCGTGCTCAACCATGGCGAAATCGCGCTGCAGGGCGAGCCACACGAGGTCTTCGCGCATACCGACGAGCTCCGTGCCATCGGCGTCGACTGCCCTCGCGTCACGCGCATCTTCAATAGCCTCGAGGCCGATGGCCTGGTAAGCGGTACCCCTTGCTTGGATGTCGATGAGGCCGAGCGCCTGATTTCGGGCATCGTCGACCCCGCACACGCGGCCATCGAAGCCCAGACGCCCACCGGTTCCCCGCATGCACCGTCGCTGCGTCCGCATGCCAAGGACGCCGAACCCGTACTCACCTTCGACCATGTCGAGTTTGCCTATCCCAATGGCGGCGCCGCCGTCCACGACCTCAACCTGACCCTCTATCCCGGCGAGCTCGTGGGCATCGTCGGCCAGAACGGTGCCGGCAAGACCACGCTCACCAAGCTGCTCACAGGCCTGCTTAAGCCCGCCTCGGGCAGCGTGCGCGTCACGGGACTGGATACCGCAGCCGTTCCCACGAGCCGCATCGCCCGCGAAGTCGCAACCCTCTTCCAAAACCCCGACCGCCAGATCTGCAAGGACACCGTACTCGACGAGGTGGCTTTTGCCCTGGAGCTTGCCGGCATCGACCGTGCCGAGGCACTGCGTCGCGCCCAGCTCGTCATCGACCGCTTTGGCCTGCCTGCCGATGAGGCGCCTTTCTCGCTTTCGCGCGGTCAGCGCCAGATGGTGGCACTCGCCTCTGTCGTGGTCGTAGAGCCCAAGATCGTCGTGCTCGACGAGCCCACGAGCGGCCTTGATTACCGCGAGTGCATGACCGTCATGGAAACGGTGCGCACCATGGCCGAGCGTGGTTGCGCCGTTATCATGGTCTGCCACGATATGGAAGTCGTCTCGGATTTTGCCGAGCGCATCGTGGTGATGGCCGACGGTCGCATCCTCGACCGCGGCCGCACGCACGAGCTATTCTCGAACATCGATCTCATGCGGCGTGCCTACGTGGAGCCTCCCCAGGTTATTGAACTCTCGCGCCGTCTGGCATCTTCCGTCTCGCCCGCTTTTGCGCAGGTGAGCGAGGTCACCGATGTCGTTCGAATTACCAAGGAGATGGTCCACCGTGGTTAACGTCATCGACTACATGCCGGGCGATACGCTACTGCATCGCCTGAACCCCGTCGTCAAACTGGGCCTCGCCGCCGCCATCATCGTCGGCATCTTCTTGTCCGACACCTACGTGGCGCTGCTGGGCTTTTTGGCACTCACCCTTGCGCTGGGCGCCTATGCCGGCGTCGTCGACCGTCTGTTCTCGCTGCTCAAGTTGCTGATCCCGCTCGCGCTTATCATGCTGGTGCTCCAGCTGGCCTTTATGCGCGATGGCAACGTGGTGTGGGGCTTTATCACCGACACGGGCCTCATCACAGGATCGAAGGCCTGTCTGCGCCTACTGGGTGTGGCGTTACCACTCATCCTCATGCTCATGGTGACCAAGCTCAACGACCTTGCCAACGCCTGCGTCGAGGTGCTGCACGTACCGTATCGCTATGCCTTCACCTTTACCACGGCGCTGCGCTTTGTGCCGGTGTTTGGTCAGGAGATGAACGCCATCATGGAGGCGCAGACCGCACGCGGCGTCGAGTACGACACCAAGAACCCCATCAAGAAGCTTAAGCTCATGCTGCCACTGTGCGTGCCACTGCTCATCTCGAGCGTGGGCAAGACCGATGCCACAGCCTTGGCGGCAGAACAGCGCGGCTTCTATCTGCGTACGCGCGCCAGCTCGTACAAGCGCTACCCCATCAAGGGTCTGGACATCGCCGTGCTCATCGTCAGCATCGCCCTCATCGCCATCGGCTTCTTGTTCTAGTTCACCACCGACAGCAACCGCCCAACGCAAAAGGCCTCGGCTCGCACCAAACGAGCCGAGGCCTTTACTGTTTCACCAGATAAAACCTACCAAAATTAACCTGTCCCTTTTTGGCGGGTCGGAAGCTAGAGGCGGTAGGGGGCGCCGCTGCGGATGATGGATTCGCGCACCAGGACATCCATGGCGTCGAGGGTGATCTCGGGCATCTCTCGGTACTTTTGCAGCACCGAGAGCTCGGTGCAGGCCAGAATGACGCGGTCGCAGCCGCTATGGGCGAACTCCCACATCACGCGGTCGAACTTATCCATATCGGGCTCACGTCCGGCCTTCACATCATCGTAGATAAGCGACATCACATCGTTCTGACGTTTCTCGCTGGGATAGACAACCTCAACACCCGCAGCCTTACATTCGCGGCCGTAGACGCCCGCGCCCACGGTTCCGTCGGTGCCCATGATGCCAATCTTGTGCACCGGCTCGGCCGGCATACTCAGGTTGGGGTCGAACTCGCACTCCCCCATCACCGCACCGGCCAGAGCATAGCGCACCGACTCACGCGGCATGTGGATAATCGGCACCTTCGTAAACGACTGGATCTGGTCGTAGAAGTAGTGTGACGTGTTGCAGGGAATAGCAATGTGCGCACAGCCCAGCGACTCGAGTGCCTGGGCACACTCTTTCATGGTCGCCAGCAGCTTGGCATGCTCGCCGGTCTTAATGGCCAGCGTGCGGTCGGGCATGGTCGACTTGGAGAGCACCACCATGTCGATATGCTCCTGATCGCAGGCAGCAGCCGTATGACGCACCACCTGGTCGTAGTAATACGACGTGGCCTCGGCGCCCATGCCGCCGATAACTCCCAGCTTTTCCATCGCCGCCTCCTTGGTGACGCTTGCGCAATTGCGCGTATCATACCCGCGCCCGCCCGATGCAAACCGGACGGGCGCCGCGCTCATCTACTTGTAATACGTCTTGAACAGCTTAAAGTGGCGCAGCTTGGTGTGCCACATGCGCAGCCAGCGGTTAAAGACAAAGTCGCCCTTCATAAACGAAGGGTCGGCGCCCTTGCCTTCCTTGTCCAGGCGATGCACCTTAGCGCGCAGCTCGGGATCCTTGACGTACTTGTCGACGACGCCCATGGGGACGACCATCCACAGGGCCTCGTCCTGAGCCGTCACAAACTCCGGCTCAAATGGACGGTTGAACACATACTCGTCCACCACATACTTGGCAACGTTAAAGCCACTGTTAGTGACGTAGTAGTTACTGCGGCCCTGGCGCGTGTTGAAATCGAAGAACTTAAACGAGCCGTCGCGCTCGTCGTACTTAACGTCAAAGTTGGAATAGCCCACAAAGTGAAGGTCCTCGAGCAACTTGCGCACGCCGCCCATGAGCTCGTCGTTGGGCTCGGTAATGATACAGGCATGGTTGCCGACACCGTGGGGCTGATGCTCCTCGAGCAGCACGTGACCCAGGCACATCATGCGCACCTTGCCGTTGCGGTCGGAATAACTGGTGAGCACACGCATGTACTCGTCGTTGCCGGGCACGCGATCCTGCAAGATCAGGTCGTCGGTGTAGCCGCTGGCATACGAATCGCGAATGACCTGTTCCAGCTCGGCGCGGTCGGCAATCTCATAGGCCTTCTTCTGGCCCTCGAACTCGTGCTGCCACCACATGATGCCGTCAGAAGGCTTCAGAATCATCGGGTAAGGAAAATCGATCTGGTCGAGCACTTCGGCAGGCGCCTCACCCTGGGCATTGAGCATCGTCTTGGTAAAGGTAAACGTGTGCGGATAGGGCACGCCATGCTTCTCGCACAGCTCGTAGAAGATCTCCTTCTTCTGGCACTGCTCGAGCATGCTGTAGGGCGCGTAGGGAGCGACGATGTTATCCGCCAGCTCATGAGCATCCTTGGCTTGAGCCACGAGAGCGACATAGTTATCGCCACAGCCCACAAGGACAATCGTCTTGTCGGCATGCGCTTGGGCAATGCCGTTGACGGTTTTGAGCATCACGGGCATGGTGTCGATATCCACGTTGGGCGTGTAGTCGATAATCTGGCTGCGGTACGCGGGACCCGTCTGATACTTGCCAAAGACCAGACTCTTGACCTGGTACTCCTCGTAGAAGGCGCGCGCCACCGAATAGGCGTTGATGTCGCCACCGAGCAGCACGGGAATGAACTCGCGCTCTGTAAATTGCAATGCCATGGAAACTTCCTATCATGAACTGCCCACACAACGGGCGGTCTTTGCGCAACTGATTTATTCTAGCGTGCCAAGCCGCCGGCGCCCAAAGCTCCACCGTATCTATGGCAATCGACGTAATCGTCCAGCACGAAGGCCAGCACGAAGACGGCGCCCACCGTTGTATGACAATGGGCAATGAACCTACCGTTGTTGTAGGATTCAGCGTATTGACATCCTCGAGCGAAAGGCGCACACGTGCCCCAAGACCATCCGACCGATAATCCCATCCTCAATGCCGCGAGGCGCGAGCTGGCGGAACGTGCGAAAGCGACCGCTCCCCTGTGCACGGCAAACGACGCCTACAACGGACCCGCCCGCATCGTCTCGATCAACACGTCGGCACGCAAGGGCACGCGCAAGTCGCCCGTCGCCGATGGACACGACACCGTTATAGAGCAATTTGGCCTCGCCTCCGACGCACACGCCGGGCATTGGCACCGTCAGGTTTCCTTTTTGGCCGCAGAGTCCATCCAGACGGCGCAGGCCCGCGGACTCGATGTGCGCAAGGGTGACTTTGGAGAGAACTTCACAACCCGGGGCATCAACCTGCTCTCGCTCCCCTTGGGCACACAGCTCAAGCTTGGCAGCGAGGTGCTTGTCGAAATCAGCCAAATCGGCAAGGTCTGCCACACACGCTGTGCCATCTACTATCTCGCCGGCGACTGCATCTTTCCCCACGAGGGCGTTTTCGGCGTGGTACTAAAGGGCGGAGAGGTCTACGCCGGCGACGATATCCAGGTAATCAAACTCGGCGACGGCACCTGTTCGTTCACCCCCGCCGAGGCCCTCGAAGAGATTGAGCAGGCTCGCCAGAGGGGCACGCTGTAGTTATAAAACCCCACGTTGAGATGGCTTTTACAGCCCAAAACTCCTCTCAAACAGGGCTCTGTAACGTTAAAGTTGAACTCTATGGTTTCTCAACAATTCATCATAACTGCAGGTCAAAGCCAAAGCCTCAAGTTCAACTTGACCCTTTGGGACCTTTAAGGTTCAAGTTGAGGTCGAAAGCAGTAGTAGAATACCGTTCGAACCATAACCTACGATTGATTGCAGAGGGACTGGATGCAGCATTCGAATCATCGCACCGCAGCGCTCATTGCGTCGAAGCCGGCTCGTATCATCACGAGCGCCGCGCTCGCCGTTGCGCTGACGGCCACGCCGATGCTCTCCCCCGTTGCGGCGTATGCCGCCTCGCAGGCAACGCAGGACCAGCTTTCCGCAGCCCAGCAGAAGATCGAAGCCGCCACGAGCGCCTACAACGACGCCCGCACCAAACTCGATGACCTGCAAAAGCAGATTGACTCCAATGAGGCAAGCATCGAGGAAATCGAGGCCAAGCTTCCCGAGCAGCAGGCCAAGGCAAGCTCCGCCATGCGCGATCTGTACAAGTATCAGAAGGGCACCAATCCCATCGTGAGCTTCCTGGTCAACGCGCAGAGCCTGGGTGAGTTCATCACGACCTGCAAATACACCAACCAGATCACGAGCTCGAGCGTCGACGAGATCGAAGAGCTCAATAACATGCAAACCGAACTCGAGCAGAACAAGGCCGAGCTCCAGCAGGCCAAGTCACAGCTTGAGGCAGAGCAGAAAAACGCCGAGGATGCGCTGACGCAGGCCCAGCAGCTCCGCAGCGAGGCACAGGCAAAAGCCGAGCAGGAAAATGCCGCTGAGCTTGCCAAGCTTGAGGCCGATAAGGCCGCTGCCGCCGAGAAGCTCTCGGGCGAGGGCGTAAGCGGCAGCAATTCCAGCAGCCAGGCCACCAACACCAACACCACCATCGACACCACGGTGAACAACGCCAATACCGGTAGCTCCGATTACGATTCGTTCATTAATGAGTGGACGAGCCGCATCGACAATTATCTCGCCGGCTCCCCCATGGCAGGCCAGGGCTACAACTTTGCCGTCGCCGCTTGGAATACCGGTGTCGACCCCCGTTGGTCCCCCGCTATCGCCTGCATCGAGAGCACCAAGGGTGCTTATTGCGCCAATTCCTACAACGCCTGGGGCTGGAGTGCACGTGGCGGCGGTTGGCGCAGCTTTGGCAGCTGGAGCGAGGGCATCTCCGCTCACGTTGCCTATCTGGGCGCCAACTATGGCTCCACCCTTACCCCGGCAGCGGCCAAAAAGTACTGCCCGCCCACGTGGCAGGACTGGTACAACAAAGTCGCCGCTCAGATGAACCGCATCTAAGTGCAACTGCAAAGGGCCCCAACGGGGCCCTTTTCTTTTAGGTAGCGGAGGTATCGACGACGCCGGTCGCATTGGCAACCGCGACTATGACGATCATGCATAGGAGCAGCACACCCAATGCCTTGAGCCAGAGTTTCGCGAGTTTCTTGCCGCGATAGCTGTCGAGCAGTGCGAATCGCCGACGAAGACGGCGCTTATCGAACAGCGCAAAATGCATAAGCACCATAAGGCCATCGACAAAGAAAAAATACTCGATTATGAGAAGCCACGTCGGGTAGCTTTGGTTTGCTCCGGTGGGGTGAAAGACGGCAAAGTGACTTCCGACAAAGAACACAAGCAGCGAGAAGCAGACGAGCGTATTCCAAATGCGCCCCAGAGACTCCGGAACGCGAGAGAGCAGACCGCATGCAGCGGAGGCGGCAGGCCTAGGAAGCCCTGCAGGGTTCTGGAGCCCTTGGGGCGTCAGCACCGTCTCCGAGGCCGGAGTACGGACAGGCGCAGGCGCAGGAGGCCGCACGGGACGACTCAGGTCGTATGCTGCGTGCGTCGCCCGTCCCAACGCCTCCGCACTCGCAAAACGCTTGGCCGGGTCGAGCGCCATCGACATGCAGACGGCATCGGCAAGTGGAGTGGGAATGCCACGCGCCTCGCATTGCTCGCGCATGTCGAGCCCTGGTTTAGGGTCGACTCCCGTCAAGCAGAAGAACAACAGGGCGCCAAGTGCGTAGACGTCGCTGCGCACACTCGTCTGCCCAAACCCATACTGCTCGGGCGGCGCATAGGGTCGCGTGCCAAACTTGACGGTGTCGGTATCGGCGCCATCGCGCCATACGCGGGCGATCCCCAAGTCGATAATCACCAGCGATGAAAATGTCAGGCCGTCATCAGGCGTATAGTTGGCACCCGTCACGATGATATTCGACGGCTTGAGGTCACGATGGATCACCGGCGCCGACGTCTCCCCCGCCATTGCAAAACCGGCGTGGAGCTCGCCCACGGCATCGCATAGGGCAGGATACAATTCGTGCGCATAATCGGGGGTGGCTCCCAGACGGTCCACCAGCGCCCCGAGTGTCTCCCCTTCGATGTATTCCATAACCACGTTGAGCTCGTCGCCCACACGACGACAATCGACGATTCTGGGCAGGTGCTCAAAACGCCTGCCTGCCCGCTGGGCGGCAAACAGACGCTCGTATGCCCCGCCGATTTGAGCCGAAGCATCGATGCGTTTACGGACAAAGGGGCCGAGCGAACCACCGCCGGTTCCTTCAAAGTACACGAGCTCGGTTGTTTCAACGGACGAGCGCTTAAGTACACGCTCCACGCGATAGCTGTCGTCGCGATCGAGCGACGCCAGGTGCTCGGCAAGCGCTGCAGTCAGCTCGTCATCGGAATATGTTGGGGTCTGAGTATCCATAGCCTCCATCATAGCGCAGGGCGCAGACACCCCACGGCATCCGCGCCCCGTTCGTTTGCATCGTTGTTCGGCAGCTCCGCCGGCTCAGATATCAGCCGCTAACTCACCGTCTCCTCGTCAAAGCGATACAGCTCCTCGTTGACCTTTTGGAGGCTGCACCCGCGATCGATACAGAAGATGATGATCGCATCGCGACGGTCCTTACAATTGAGGATGTTGGCACCCGCCGCCGTCAAGGCGCGGTTGGTCTCCTTGAGCGTTAGCGCCATGGCGAAGGCAATCTGCAGCACCTTATTGCGACTCGGATGACGCGCACCGGTAAAGATCTGATAGCCAAAGGTCTCATTGAGATCGGCCATACGAACCACGCGCGAGCGCTCCAAGCCCTTTTCCTGCAGCAGCTGCTTCAGGTAGTCCGAAAGCGACGGGGTGGCAAAGTCGTGCTCCTTGATATAGCCATCGATGTTTGGCGCGTCGAGAAGCTCATTGAGTAACTCGTCAGTCAGCTTTTTATCGGGCATACGGCTTCACCTCCCCCAGTGCATGCAACATGCTAGAAACCACTTACGTCCGAACGCTCCCAGCTAGCAACCTGGTCGGGAGACACTGTACCCAGCGCCTCGAACTTCCAGGAGCCGCCCGCCTTCAGATGATTGGTGTTTGCAAGAGCCGTTCCAACCTGGTTGCCATCGGCATCATACAGAACATACTCAATCTGAATGTAGCTCTTTTCCTTGTCCGTGTTATTGGTCAGCGTGCCCGTGATCTTATAGGCAAACTGATTGGAGGTGTCTTCAGCCTCATCAGCAATGGTATACGGTTCTTGCGGTTCTTTTTGCTCCTCAGCCTGCTGTGTCGCCTCGGCAGGTTTTGCCGAATCGCTCGCAGACGAATCGGTTGAATTGCCACCCATAGAGCCCACGGCACCGACGATAACCAGCACCACGATGACGCCTAGGACAATCTTGCCGATCGGCTTCTTTCCCTCTTTTGCCATTATTCATCCTTCCTACGATCCGGCTACCGCGCCGGCACACAGCACATCGTAGGAAGGATTAAACTTGAATTCATTAGCTGAGAGCTAAGGTTGCGGTAAACGGCCAATGCAGTTATCCAAACGCCGAGCAAACGCACTTTGCGCGACCGTCTGCTGGCAGCGCATCAACCCACCGTGACGGATTTCCCGGTAAAGGCGCTGATCATCAACAGGGCAAAGAACACCAGGTAGCTGACACTCAGCGGGTACGCAATGATCAGGAAGACGACCCAGCCGACATTGGTTTTACCGTCGGCACGGCGTTGCTCGCGATTGCGGCAGAGCCAAATCGTCACGCCAATAGCCACAATCAACAGCACGAGTGCCGCTGCTGCCAACCCGGCAAGCGCAAACATCACGCCAATGCTCACAGCAATAACCGGAAGCAGCAGCAGGCCGCACCCGCACCCACCAGGACTATACACGGCAGTCTGTCGGCGCCTCATCATCACTCCAAGTCAAGCAATCGTTTGTAGACATCGAGGCCTTTGAGCAGGATTTCCTCGTCGAAGAGCATGCTATCGGTATGCAGAGCGCTTGTGGCATAGACGGGGCAGCCATCCGAATCACTCGGGTTGTCTTGGTCCTCTGGCATACCCGTGCCCAGCAGGAAAAACACGCCCGGCAGATGGCGCTGATAGAACGCGAAATCCTCGGCAATCAGCAGCGGCTCGTCCACGAGCCGTAACTCGGGCAGAGCAGGCGCGATTCGAGCAAACAACTCGGGGTCGTTGTCGACCGGCGGATAGCCCTCGGCAAAGTCGAGATCGTACGTGCAGCCCGTTGCAGCGCACGCCCCATCAAGCACGCGGCGCACACCCTCGCGTGCACGGTCGAACATGCCGTCCGTAAACACACGCAAGCTGCCGGCCACATGGGCCTCCCCCGCCACCGCATTGCAGACGGTGCCTGCCTGCAGCAGGCCGAACTTGCCAATGCAGGGCTCATCGGCACCCAGCTCATCCATCAGCTCGCGCTCGGTAACCAAAAACTTCGCTGCCGCCAACGCGGCATCGCGCGATTCCTCGACTGGAACGCCGTAGGTCTTGGCGATATGGATACTCGTTCCATGGATATGAATGTGCGTCTCGCTTGAGCGCGCCAGCAGCGGACCGGGGCAGCTCGCCAACGTGCCGGCGGGCAGATCGGGCCACACATGAAAGCCAAAAATGCGGTCGGCCCCATAGCGCTCGAACACACCACTCTCGCATACCGTCTTGGCACCACCGGTCGTTTCCTCGGCCGGCTGGAACACAAAGAGAACGTTGCGCCTAATGGCGCCCGGCTGTTCGCGAATCGTACGGTCAACATACGTCGCGGCGGCAAGCGCCATGGCCATGTGTCCGTCATGTCCGCAAGCGTGCATCTTGCCGGGATGGGTTGAGGCAAAGGCCGCTCCCGTCGCCTCCGCGATGGGCAGCGCATCCATATCGGCGCGAATCGCCGTGGCATGCGCGGCATCAACACCGGCGTCGAAGAAAGCACAGACGCAGCTGGGGCACGGATGGGTCACCTCGCAAGCGAGCGGTGCCAGCACGCCCTCGATATAGGCAATGGTTTGCGGAAGATCGAAATCGAGCTCCGGAATGCGATGGAGATCGCGGCGATAGCGACGGAGTTCTTGGAGCTCGGTCATAGAGGATCCCTTCGTGAGGCACATCTGTTGCAACTTATTGTGATACAGGATTGTGGCGCACATGTTTCCAGCATATCCCTGCATTTTTTAAACGTTATATACGAATACTCTTGTTTGGTAAAGTGCAACGTGGTAGGGTCGTTACCACTTGATAGAGGCGCGGGCACGAAGAACCGCGGGCGAGCCGGCAGGCTTTGACCCCGTGGGGAGGCGAAACCCGCCGAACTGGGCTTTTCGGGCACGAACAACCTGGTGGGCCTGCGGGAAACACCCACAGGACTGTCTGCAGCAATGCGGGAGCGCTATCCGGACATTGGGTCCACGCTATACGGATTCGATGCGCAGATGGCGCCGTCTGGATAGCGAGGTTTACGGGACATGGCATTGACCCCCAACGAGGCGTATGCGGCCAAGCAGCCGTTTATGGACAAGGAGACGCTCGAGCATATCGTCGAGCAGTTCCCCACGCCGTTTCATCTATACGACGAGGCGGGCATCCGCCGCAACATGCAAGAGGTGCGCGACGCCTTTGCATGGAACCCGGGCTTTAAGGAATACTTTGCCGTCAAGGCCAACCCCAACCCGGCGCTCATCTCCATCCTCAACGAATACGGCTGCGGCTGCGATTGCTCGAGCTATACCGAGCTCATGATCGCCCGCTCGCTGGGTATCACGGGACACGACATCATGTTCTCGTCCAACGACACGCCGGCTGCCGACTTTGAGCTCGCCGACAAGCTGGGTGCCATCGTCAACTTTGACGACATAAGCCATATCGAGTTCTTTGAGCGCGTCGCGGGCCCCATCCCCAAGACGGTAAGCTGCCGTTTTAACCCGGGCGGCCTGTTCCAGCTCTCCAACGGCATTATGGACAACCCCGGCGACTCCAAATACGGCATGACCACCGAGCAACTCTTCGAGGCCTTCCGCATACTCAAGGCCAAGGGCGCCGAGGACTTTGGCATCCACGCATTCCTTGCCAGCAACACCATCACCAACGACTACTACCCCAAGCTCGCGCGCATCCTCTTTGAGCTTGCCGTGCGCCTGGAGCGCGAGACCGGCGCACATGTTGCCTTCATCAATCTGTCCGGCGGCGTCGGCATCCCCTATCTACCCGAGCAGCAGGCCAACGACATTCACGCCATCGGCGAGGGGGTGCACGCGGCCTACGACGAGATCCTGGTTCCCGCCGGTATGGGCGATGTGGCCATCTGCACCGAGATGGGCCGCTTTATGATGGGCCCCTACGGCTGCCTGGTCACCAAGGCCATCCACGAGAAGCAGATCTACAAGGACTATATCGGTGTCGATGCAAGCGCCGTCGATCTGATCCGCCCTGCCATGTATGGCGCCTACCACCACATTACGGTAATGGGCCAGCCGGGTGGCGCCGACAAGACCGCAGTACCCGTTACGGACACCTACGACATCACGGGCAACCTATGCGAGAACAACGACAAGTTCGCCATCGATCGCGAGTTACCGCATATCGACATGGGCGACCTGCTTGTGATCCACGATACCGGTGCGCATGGCTACTCCATGGGCTACAACTACAACGGACGCCTGCGCTCCGCCGAGGTCCTGCTGCGCCCCGATGGCTCAGCCGACCTCATCCGCCGTGCCGAGCGCCCGGGCGATTACTTTGCCACGCTCGACGTGCTGCCGAGCGGCCGAGAGCTGCTGGCCAAGTCGCGCGCCGAAAGTGCCCGCCGTCGCGCCCAAGACGAGCGCTTGGCCGTCGCCGCCCAATGGAATAAACGCATCCAGATCGCGGAAGCGAAGGAGAAGAACATGGATATCCACAACCTCGAGGGCTCAATCGTCGCCCTCGTCACGCCGTTTAAAAAGGACGGCAGCGTCGACTTTGACGCGCTCGAGCGCCTTATCGATTTCCACCTGCAAAACGGCACCGACGCCATCCTCACCCTGGGCACCACCGGCGAGAGCGCCACGATGACCGATGACGAGGACAACTCCGTCGTCGCCGCCGTGGTCAAGCATGTTGCAGGACGCGTCCCCGTCATCGCCGGCTCGGGCTCCAACTCCACGCAGACCATGCTCACCAAGTCGCTCACCTACCAGGGCTTGGGAGCCGACGGCCTGCTGCTCATTACCCCCTACTACAACAAGTCAAATGAAGAGGGCATCTACCAGCACTTTAAGACCGTCGCCGATGCCGTGGACATCCCTTGCATCCTCTACAACATCCCCGGCCGCTGCGGCTGCGGCATCAGCGAGCGCAACGTAGAGCGCTTGGCCGCGCACCCCAACATCATGGGTATTAAGGAGGCCTCGGGCAACGTCGCCTATGCTGCCAAGATTGCCCACCTGCTGTCCGACGACTTCCGCATGTACTCAGGCGAGGACGCGCTTACCGTGCCGCTCATGAGCCTGGGCGCCTCGGGCACCATCAGCGTGTGGGCCGATGTTCAGCCGCAGCTCGTGCACGACATGTGCCGCGCCTATCTGGACGGTGACGTGGCACGTGCCCGCGATATCCAGATTGCCGGCCAGCCGCTCATCAACGCCCTCTTTAGTGAGGTCAACCCCATCCCCGTCAAGGAAGCGCTCGCCCAAATGGGTATGATCGAGGCAAACTACCGTATGCCGCTGTGCCCCATGGCCAACGACACGCGCTCCGCACTTACCGATGCTCTGAAGGGAGCTGGTCTGCTTGATTAAGACCGTCATTATGGGAACGGGCCGCATGGGCTCGCTCATCCGCACCACCGCCGAGGGCGTTGTCGACGCCGCCGGTCAGCCCGTTTTTGATATCGTCGCCCAGATCGGCTTCGACTTGTCCGAGCTCGAGAACGCCCCGGCAGCCGATGTCATCATCGACTTCTCGAACGTTGCAACCTTCGATGCTGTCGTCGCCTATGTCGAGCGCACGGGCGCGGCGTTGGTCTCGGGCACCACGGGCTACACACCCGAGCAGATGGATCGCCTGCGCGAGCTGGGTCAGTACGCCCGCGTCATGCACTCCGGAAATTACTCCATCGGTATCGCAGCCCTGCGTCATCTGGTGGCCCAGGCCACACGCGAGCTGCCCGGCTTTGACTGCGAAATCGTCGAGACACACCATAACCAAAAGGTCGATGCCCCCAGCGGCACTGCCAAGTTGCTGCTCGATGCCGTCGTCGAAGCCGAGCCCGAGGCAGGCTACCACCCCGTCTATGGCCGCGAGGGCATGTGCGGAGCGCGCGACCCCAAGGAGATCGGCATGCACTCGCTGCGCGGTGGCACTGTCGCCGGCGTGCACGAAGTGAGTTTCTTTGGCCAGGACGAGGAGGTTACGCTCGCGCACCGCGCCACGAGTCGTCAGATCTTTGTCAACGGCGCCCTAGCAGCCGCGCAGAAGCTCGTCACCCGCGAGCCCGGCTTCTATACGTTCGACCAGGTCATGTTTGCTTAACCAGGTATCAACCGGATTCACTCAAAGGAGAGACAGCAAATGAGCAATGCAGCCGAGATGGATGCACAGGAGATTATCAACTACATCGCCACCGCGCCCAAGAAAACGCCCGTCAAACTGTACGTGCGCGAAAAGCCGGGTATGAAGGTCCAGTGGGGCAATGCACACGTCTATGGCGGTCGTCGTGGCAAGACTGTCTTTGGTGACTGGGATGAGCTTAAGGCCATCCTGGACGCCAACGCCGACTCCATCGATTACTACGACGTTGAAAACGATTGCCGCAACTCCGCCGTACCCATGCTCGACCTCAAGGGCATCAACGCCCGCATCGAGCCGGGCGCGATCATCCGCGACCGCGTCGAGATCGGCGATCGCGCCGTCATCATGATGGGTGCCATCATCAACATCGGCTCCGTCATTGGCGAAGGCTCCATGATCGATATGGGCGCAGTGCTGGGCGGCCGCGCCACCGTGGGCAAGAACTGCCACATCGGCGCCGGCACCGTGCTGGCAGGCGTCGTAGAGCCCGCCAGCGCCACGCCCGTCATCATCGAGGACGATGTCATGATCGGCGCCAACGCCGTGGTCCTGGAGGGCGTGCACGTAGGCAAGGGCGCTGTCGTTGCCGCCGGCGCCGTGTGCGTCGAGGACGTCCCCGCCGGTGCCGTCGTGGCCGGTGTCCCCGCCCGCGTCATCAAGATGCGCGACGAGAAGACCGACAGCAAGACCGGTCTCGAAGAGGGCTTACGCCAGCTCTAAGGTTACGCGGTTTTACCAAACCGCGTAACTAGTCGACGCTGCAAACGACCCAGAGCGGCAATCTGACGTTCAATCGTCGGGCATGACCAGAAGGTCAATGCCCTCCTCTTTCACGTCATCTTGCTCGCTCTGGGTCGTTTTCGCTCATATGACCCAATCCGCTGTCAAGAGCCACAATGGCCCCGCCGACCGCTT
>UQSK01000029.1 GCA_900543605.1 uncultured Collinsella sp. | reverse complement strand
CGCGTCTCGTGGGCTCGGAGATGTGTATAAGAGACAGGCTCGACATCCCTGTCGCGGAGGTGACGGCGTTCCTGGCGCTGCGCGAAGTCGCGCACGCCCGTCTGTTCGCAGGAGTGCCGTGGCTGATGCCGCGGTTCGAGGCGCTGATCGGCAAATACGCGCGTGGCATCACCATCGATCTCGACGCGATGGAGGAGCAGCTTCGCGATGCGGGCGCGATGGATCCGGAGTCGATCTCCGGCGCGGTGAACCTGACCAAGGTGGGCATCCCCGATACGCCCGAGCAGCGTGAGGCGCTGGTCTCGCTGGAGACGCTGATGGCGCTTGTCGAGGGCTGGGTGGATTGCGTGACGTGGCGCGCCGGCATGGCGCACATTCCGCATATCGAGCAGCTTCGTGAGATGATGAGGCGCAAGCGCGCGGTGGGCGGCCCGGCGGAACGCACCTTCGAGTCGCTGCTGGGCATGCAGCTGCGCCCCAAGCGCATGCGCGAGGCGGCGGCCCTCTGGGAGCAGATCACCGCGGAGCGTGGTGTCGAAGGGCGCGACGGCACCTGGTCCCACCCCGATCTGCTGCCAGCATTGCCCGATGAGGCCAAGACCGTCGACTCCGGAGCCGCGGGGGACACGGCCTCAGGCGTTACGAGGGCCGGAACGGATGACGGAGCTTCCGTCGCAGGTGACACGAAGGACGGCACAAAGGACGCCGCGAACGGAGCCGAGGCGCAGAACGATGGCGGCGCCATCGACTGGGACGCCGAACTGAGCAAACTGCTCGACGAGGACGGCGGCGAAAACGACGAAAACGATTCCGCCAAGTAACGTCACCACACATGTCGCATGCCCCCGCCAGCGGGGGCATGCGACATGTGCCTTGGGTCAGCTGAGGAAGCGGCTGGGGAGGCGATTGGGACGGGAGCCCTCGTCCTTGGCCCGCGCGTACGACATGTGCAATCCGTCCTCGGCGCGGGTGACGCCGACATACAGCAGCCTCCGCTCCTCCTCCAAAGCCTCGCCCGCAATCGATGCGCCGTAGGGAATCAGCCCCTCCGAGCAACCGACGATGAACACGTACGGGAACTCCAGACCCTTGGACGCGTGAATCGTCGAAACGGTCACCGATGAGGCTGCAGCGCTCAATCCCTTGGCCTCCAGCAGGGCCAGACGGCTCTGCGCATCATCCGCGAGCGCCGAGTTCTGCCATCCGGAGTCACGCCTCACCCGGTATCGCAATCCCTCGGCCCGAAGCGCGGCGCAGATCGCGGGCTGCTGTGCGTTGATGCGCGTCAGCACTGCGCAATCGCCGGGATCCACACCGCCGGCGACCAGACGCGCTATCCGCGCGGCGATGCCCCGCGCCTCCTCCTCATCGGTGTCATAGCATGTGTGGCCCACGCGTGGCCCGCCCGAACGCGCCGAACGCAGCACCAGATACTGTTCCCGTTCTGGCGCGGCGGCCAGCACCCGGTTCGCATACCGCACCACCTGCGGCGTCGAGCGGTAATCCGTGTTCAGAGTGACGTCGGCGGCCAGCGGGCGGAACTCGTCCGCGAAATGCAGCAGGTCATAGCTGCTCGCCCCGGCGAACGAGTAGATCGTCTGCGCCGGATCGCCGACCACGCACACGTTGCGGTTGTTTCCGAGCCACAGCGTCATCAGCCGATGCTGCAACGGCGACACGTCCTGATACTCGTCGACCGTCAGCCAGCCAATCGACGAGCGGATCGAGGCGGCCAACTCCTCGTAATCATCCATGACATGGCACATGAGCAGCAGAATGTCATCGAAATCGATCTGTCCGCGGACCGTCTTCTCCCACTCGTACGCCGTGATGACGTCGGCGAAACGCTGCGGATCGAGCTCCGCCGGCGGCTGACGGTGCGTCGCCGAGCACACGCGCGGATAGTCGTCGGGCGCCACCAGCGACACCTTCGTCCAGTTGATCTCCGCCCTGACGTCACGCACCTGCTGCGCATCGATGTCCGCGGCATTGGTGACCCGTCTGATCGCCCTCTCCACGGTCTCGCGCTGGTCGGAGGTCACGTGCGGCAGCGGCGTCTCGAAGATGTCGTCCCACACACGCCTCAGCTGCTGCAATGCCGCAGAATGGAACGTCGCAGCGGTCACGTCGTCGCCGACCCCCAGCGTCTGCAGCCGCGCGCGCATCTCCGCGGCCGCCTTCACCGAGAACGTCACGGCGAGCACCTTGCGGGCATCCCAATCCCCCCGCGCGCACGCATAGGCGATGCGACGGGTCACCGTGCGGGTCTTGCCCGCTCCGGCCCCCGCGATGATGCGCACCGGGCCGTCCAACGCGGTAACGGCCGACATCTGCGCATCGTCCAGCCCCTCAAGAATCGTCTCGCTCGATGCACTCATATCCTCCATTGTGGCGCATGCCCGGCCGATGCGCTGCCAGCATAGTGGGCAAACCGTGATTTTCCGCGAGTCATACGGCCAATTGCCTCCCGCGAGGCGCGACATTGTATTAGTGTGGGAGTGTGACTCAACGAAGCAAGCTTATGTTGGCGGCACTCGCCTCGGCGGCGATGCCCAGCATCGTCATGGCCGGCGTGCGAGACAGCGAACGGGCCAACGACACCGACGACGCCGCGGGCATCGATCAGGCCGTGATGCAGGATGCCGCAGGCAGGATGTATGACATATACGCATGCGACACCGAAGACGGCCGCAAGCGCCTGACCGGGCGAGTGAAGGCCGCCAGGACGCTGGAGCGCGCCAAGGATCCAGGCGGTCTCGGATTCGCCCTGGATACGGTGCTTGCATTCGTTGACGGCAAGGAGAAAAGCACGCTCACCGGCGGCGCGACCGTGATGGTGGCGGCGCACAACGATGGCGTCGCAAGACCCCTCGATCTGCTTACTTTGGATGATTGCGCGGCGATGGGCACGGCCATCGGCGCCATTCACCGGCTGCGGCCGAATTTCCTGCAGGCCGAATCGTATCCGGTATTCTCCACCGGGCAGATTCGCGCCCAGCTGACCGCCTGGATCAAGCGGCTGCGGCAGGCGGGCCATGTGCCGCCGGAAATCACGTCGAGCTGGGGCCGGATCATCGAGACGGAGGGCCTGTGGTCGTTCGTCACCTGCCCGGTGCATGGCGGGTTCTCGGATGGCGACGTGCTGTTTTCCAGCGCGACCATCACCGCGGTGACGAACTGGCAGAACATGCAGGTCAACGATCCGGCACGCGATCTCGCGTGGATTTTCGGCAAGCTTGACGAAGATCACCGCAATGCGGTGCTTGCGGCGTATGGCCGCATGATGGGTTCTCGTCTGGACGATCTGATCATGCTGCGCGCGAACCTGTGGCTGCAAATGGAGCAGGTCGGCGAGTTCATCGATGCGTTGAACCGGGCCGATAGTCAGAAAATCATCCAGTTCAAGGCGCAGGTGGAGCGGCTGGCCCACCAGCTCGGCGCATTCACGCGTAAGACCGCGCCCGCGACGACGTCGGGTGCCCAGTCGTCCAAGCCGCCATCGACCATCACCGTCGGCACGCTGCTCAATGACGACGACCGGCGCAAGGTCGCGGCCGCGACACAGGCCGGAGCGCGTGTGCCCGACGACATCGCCGACCCGAACGACAACACCGACGAGACCGACCGCACCGGTTCCGCGGACATCAAGGCGGCCGGTGAGTTCGATCCGCAGACCATGGGAATTCGGTACAGCGCTGAGACGGAACATGTCACGGCAACGGCGGGCACGACATCGGAAACGATGACGCTGAGCCGCGGGGACAGCGACGACACGGGCGATGCAGACGCAACACGCGCCACGGACGATACCGACGACCGCACGCCGAACGCCCATATCGAAGACGCCCCGTCCCAAGCGACGCCGGACCGACAGGACGGCGCGTCGACGGCGCGCGACACCCCGACCATCGTCATCCCGCTGCTCGAACGTGAGGAACGCGCCATGCGTGACGCCCAGTCCGAGCTGCAGTCATCGCAAGGCAAGTAGCCTACAGCGAAAACCGTCACGCACGTCGATGGGAGCAATGCACAATGGCTTTCATCGGCACGCGTGCATGCGACTGAAAGCCCGTGGCGCAAACGGGCGTCGGACACATCATCCACCCAGCGCCTTCAACAGCGCATCATCCCGAGAGGAGCAAACATGGACATCGAATTGGGCATCGCCAATGTGGCGCGACCCGTCACCTTCAGCACCGAGGAGGACGCGGCCAGCGTCACCGAGGCCATCGAATCGGCGCTGTCGGCCGGAACCCCGATCAAGCTGACGGACGACAAGGGCCGTCGCATCATCGTGCCGGCGAACGCGCTCGGATACGCGCTCATCGGCTCCGAGACCAAGCACGCCGTAGGCTTCGGGGCGCTCTGACCGAACGCCGGGCTCAGCGGGCTCCCCTCTCCCGCCTTTGTGCGTAGGCGGGAATCGGCCGGATATACAGTGACGACCGGGAGCGACCGGAGGGTTTGAACGCCCTGCGGCCGCTCCCGGCTTTGTGTTTTCTCTACAACCGGGGTCGATGGTCGGTGTCAGACCAGCGGAATCGCCCCTCGCCGCACGATCTCGGCCACGGTCTCGTCATCAGTCAGGTTCTCGCCCAGATGGTTCGGCTTGCCGGCGCCATGCCAGTCCGATCCGCCGGTGACCAGCAGCTGATGCGCCTGCGCGATGGCATACAGCCGTTCCCGCTGCTGCGGCGGATTGTCCCGATGCCATACCTCCAGCCCGTCAAGTCCCTCTTCGATCAGCGTCTCGATCTGGCTGTCGGACAGCAGTGTCACGTTGCGGTTCACCGCGCCCGGATGCGCGATGATCACCACGCCGCCGGCTGCGGCCACGGCGGCGAGCACCTCGTGCGTGGTCGGGGAGGGCGTGGGGATGTAATACTTCGATGTGGCGCTCACCGCGTCGGCGAACGCCTCGGACCGCGTGCGGTACACGCCCGCGGCGACCAGCGCATCGGCGATGTGCGGACGTCCGATCGTGGTCCGCTCCCCCTCGTGCACCTGCTCCAGCACGGACTGCCAGCTGATCGGATAATCCTCGCCCAGTCGCGCCACCATGGCCTTGGTTCGCTTCAGCCTCGCCTGACGTGTGCGCGCGAACAGGTCCGACGTATGACGGTCGTTGGGATTGTACTGATACGCGAGCATGTGCACCGACACCGGCCCATCGCACGCCGTGATCTCCGTGCCGCGCAGCAGGCGCATGCCCTCCTCGCGCGCCGCGGCCTCGGCATCCGCCCATCCGCTGGTCGTGTCATGGTCGCTGATCGAGGCCCCGTGCAAGCCGATATGGCGGCTCAGTTCGACCAGGGACGCCGGGGTCTGCGTCCCGTCCGAATACACCGTATGGCAGTGGATGTCCCAGCCCGACTTCGGCGGCGCGGCGGCAAGTGCTAAACGAGTCATGTATCCATCGTAAGCTGTGTGCTGTCGGTTATTGCGCAAGGCGCGTCATAACCCCGCGAAAAATCAAGAACCACCGTGATATCGCCGCGTTGTCAGCCACCCTCATCACGGTCTCCTCGAACGTAAGGATGATGTATGACTCACAACAGCGATGCAGTCAAACAGGCTGACATCAGCGTCGACGCCGGGCTCACCGGCTGGCGTCATGGCGCGGTCTGGACGTATCTGGTCATGTTGGCCGCCTCC
This sequence comes from uncultured Collinsella sp., assembly GCA_900543605.1. Lineage (GTDB taxonomy): Bacteria > Actinomycetota > Coriobacteriia > Coriobacteriales > Coriobacteriaceae > Collinsella. The sequence goes on along the minus strand of UQSK01000029.1, from coordinate 16,439 downwards.
GCGGCGGCATTGCTCGTCTCCCTCATGCTGTCGGCGGAGACGCTGCAGCTCGCCCGCAATCCCGGCGTCAAGCTCGGCTGCGACGTGAATGCCGTGGTCTCCTGCTCGACCGTGGCGGAATCATGGCAGGCGGAGTTCATCAAATTCGCCGGATTGAGCTTCCCGAACGCCTTCTTCGGCATCGCCGCCGAATCCGTGTTCGTCACGATTGCGGTGATAGGCCTGTCCAAGGTCGTCGTGCCGCGCTGGTTCGCGCTTTGCACATGGCTGGGCGGGCTCGCGGCCTTGGCGTACGCCTACTGGCTGTTCACCCAATCGATGTTCGTGATCCGCGCCCTGTGCCCGTGGTGCCTGGGCCTGATGTTCGCCACGACGATCCAGTTCATGGCGCTGTCGCACGCTACGGTGAGCGTGCAGCGGATGCCGGCGAAATCCAACGGCCTGCGCAAGTACTACCGGCTGAATTTCGATCTGATGGTGGACGTGGTCTGGATCATTGCGCTGATCGTGCTGATTATCGTCGTGGATGGGCCGGCGATTTTCGCCTGATACGAAAACGAGGCTCTCAAAACTCGAAGATAGGGAACCGCCATTGTTGGAAAATGGCGGTTCCTTTTTTGTATCTTCGAGTTTTGAGAGCCTCGATCGATCAGATCAACGTCACGTCCGCGACCAGAGTGGCCGAACCGGTGAGCGCGACGGTCTCATCGGTGACGTCCACCCGCACCGTGCCTCCCCGCACGGTGATGTCCCAGTGATCTACGCCGGTTTTGGCGCGCAGCGTGATCGCGGTGGCGCACAGACCGGTGCCGCAGGACAGCGTCTCGCCGCAACCGCGCTCATTGACGCGCATGGTCGCCTCTCCCGTCCCTGCGGCAACGTCGATCTCGTCGACGCGCACGAACTCCGCGTTCTGGTCGGATTCCAGCACCGGTGAGACCTCCGGCTTGGTCACAAGATCCAGATCCTCGACCCTTGGCAGCGTGGACATCGCGTCTTCGATCACGCAGACCACATGCGGATTGCCCATGTCCACGAACGTGCCGCGGGCGGCTCCCGGCGTGCCGGGAATGGTCACCGTGAAGGCGTCAAGGTCACCGCGCCGCCATGAGCCCATGTCCACGCGGAACACATCCCTGCCGTATGGCGCCACGTCGCCGAGCGGACGCAGCGTCTTGACGCCGGCGCGCGTTCCCAGGCGGAACGGCTCCTCCACCTGCGTCGATGCCACGCCGCACCGCTGGGCGAACAGCGTGATCGCCCTCGTGCCGTTGCCGCACATCTCTGCGAGCGATCCGTCGGCGTTGCGATAGTCCATGAACCACTCGGCGTCTCCGTCATCGCACGCCGCGACCTGCGCCTCGCTCAGATCGGCGACGTACTGCGGTTTCGTGAGCCTGAGCAGGCCGTCGGCGCCGATGCCGAAATGCCTGTCGCACAATTGCCGCACCTCATCGGCGGTCGGCTCGAAACGGCCGTCGGAATCCAGATACGCGATGAAATCATTGCCGGTCGCATGCGCCTTGGTGACGCTTTTCGGGATACTCATGACTGCCAGAGTACTCCCAGCCCGCGAATGGGCTGGCCGTCCGATGCGTTGCTGTACAGCCGATGCGTTGCTGCACGACTGCTGCGCTTGCGGCCGTGCGACGACATCGTGCGCTGCGGCCGCAAACGCATGCGCCGGATAACGGTGTGCGATAGTATGGGGGCGTTCGATGACACGGCCTCCCGGCAGGAAGGCTTGGCCGCTAGACGTTGGAAAGGCGATGGGACATGACTTCGACGGCACCGATCGGCGTATTCGATTCCGGCTTGGGCGGTATTTCGGTGGTGCGACAGATCGTGCAGGACATGCCTCACGAGCGGGTCCTGTATTTCGGGGATTCCGCGAACGCGCCATACGGCACGAAGACCCCGCAGGAGGTGCGTCGGCTGAGCTTCGACATCATGGAGAGGTTCATGAGTCAGGGGGTCAAGGCGGTGGTCATCGCCTGCAACACCGCCACGTCCGCGGCGGTGAACGCGTTGCGCGACCATTACGACATTCCGATCATCGGCATGGAGCCCGCGCTGAAGGTCGCCTGCGATCGGGGCGACACCGCCGCGGGAGACGGGACCGCGCCTGCACGGCACATGCCGCAGCACGTCATCGTCGCGGCCACGCCGCTGACGCTGCGCGAGCACAAGTTCGCCGCACTGATGGACCGTTTCAAGACGAACAACATGATTTCGCCCCAGCCGTGCCCCGATCTGGTGGAAATCGTCGAAAGCGGAAGGCTTTGCGACCATGACCTGGTGATGCGCACCCTGCACCGGTATTTTGACGGCTATGACCTTCCGTCCATCGACTCGGTGGTACTCGGCTGCACGCATTTCGTGTTCTACCGCAACTACTTCCGTGAGCTGCTGCCGTCGACGACCGCGATTATCGACGGCAATCGCGGAACGGTCCGGCATCTGGGCATGGTTCTGGAATCGTTGGGGAAGCTTGCTCCCGAGGAGATGGACGGCGGCGTCGAGATCGCGAATTCCGATAGCGGCGAACGCATCGCCGCGCTGTCACGAGAACTGCTGCACAGCTAGATCGGGCGACCCTGGCAGACACCGTGATTGTCCGCATAACGGGCGTACACTTGGACGACACTACGAAAGGGGACGACGATGACGGTGAAGGCGACGGACAACGGTCACAAGGCCACGGCACACGCGGATACGGGCGCACGGGACGCGGGTGCAGCCGAGACGGTCGAATCGCAACGCACCGACACACAGCGCAGTGATGTATCCGCACAATCGAAACCCTCGTACAGGACGGCGCTGATCGATGTCGGCGGAGGCTTCCGCGCGATATTCGGAGCCGGCGTGATGGACCGCTGCCAGGAGGAAGGCATCACGTTCGACCACTGCTATGGCGTCTCCGCAGGCAGCGCCAACATGGTGTCGTTCCTCGCCGGCCAGCACGGCCGCAACCACAAGTTCTACACCGAATACGCCTTCCGCAAGGAATACGCCAGCTTCGACAGCTATGTCAAGCACCACAATTTCGCGAATCTGGATTACGTATACGGCACGCTGAGCAATCACGACGGCGAATATCCGGTGGATTATGAGGCGTTCGCGGCGAACCCCACCGGGTTCACGGTGATCGCGTGCAATGCGTTGGACGGTTCCGCGAAGTATTTCGACAAGTCCGACGTGCATTACGATGATTTCAACATCATGAAGGCTTCGTCGGCCGTGCCCGTGGCCTGCGAGCCGTATGTGATCGACGGCGTCCCGTATTTCGACGGTGGCATCGTCGATCCGGTCCCCGTGCAGAAGGCCATTGACGACGGATATGACCGCATCGTGCTGGTGCTGACAAGGCCGAAGGACGTGCTGCGCGAGCAGAAGCGCGACATCGCGCCGGCGCGAATCCTTCGGCATTCCTATCCGGCCGCCGCTGAGCGACTGCTGAACCGATACGCCACCTACAACGACGAGGTTGCCTTGGCCAAGGAGTACGGGCGCGACGGCCGCGTGCTCATCCTCGCGCCCGATGACCTGTGCGGGCTTTCGACGCTGAGCAAGTCCTTCGAGGGACTGGAACTCATGTACCGCAAAGGCTACGCCGCCGCCGGCGCGATCGCCAACTACCTGGCAAACTGAGGCGTGGCGCACACCCCCAATTATCGTGCCGGGTGGGGAAGGCCACTCCTCTCCCACCCGACGAAAGTCCCATTCCGACATGTTCGGATGGGACTTTCGCGGATAATGCCAGCGACTGGAATATCAGCCACTAGCTGCGGAGCCGTTAAGCGGGAAGCCCGGTGGACTTCCCATAGGCGACGCCGAGGCACGACAGTGCCGAGGAAACATGACGGTCTGCCGAAGGCAGTCCTTGGCTACTCCAGTTCCACCGCGCCGGTATAGAGCTGGTAGTACTCCCCACGTTGCGCGATGAGGTCGTCGTGCGAGCCGCGTTCGATGATGTTGCCGTGGTCAAGCACCATGATCACATCGGAGTTGCGCACGGTGGACAGGCGGTGGGCAATGACGAAGACCGTGCGGCCCTTCATCAGGTTGTCCATGCCGGCCTGCACGACCTCCTCGGTGCGGGTGTCGATCGACGACGTGGCCTCGTCGAGGATCAGCGCGGGCGGATCGGCCACGGCGGCGCGGGCGATGGAGATTAGCTGGCGCTGGCCCTGGGACAGGCCGGAGCCGTCGCCTTCGAGCACCGTCTGGTAGCCCTTGGGCAGCATGCGGATGAAGCCGTCCGCGTTCACCAGTCGCGCGGCCTCGATGCATTCCTCATCGGTGGCGTTCAGTCGGCCGTAGCGGATGTTGTCCATCACGGTGCCGGTGAACAGGTTCACGTCCTGCAGCACCACGCCCAGCGAGCGGCGCAGATCGGCCTTGCGGATCTTGTTGACGTTGATGCCGTCGTAGCGGATCTTGCCGTCGGCGATGTCGTAGAAGCGGTTGATGAGGTTGGTGATGGTCGTCTTACCGGCACCGGTGGCGCCGACAAACGCGACCTTCTGGCCCGGCTTGGCAAACACGGACACGCCGTGCAGCACCTCGTGGTCGGGCGTGTAGCCAAAGTCCACGTTGTCCATGACCAGGTCGCCGCGCAGCGGCACGTACTCGATCTCGCCGGTCGCGCGGTGCGGATGCTTCCATGCCCACATGCCGGTGTGGTGGTCGGCCTCCTCGAGCTGCCAGGTATCGGGGTTCACCTGCGCGTTGACGAGCGTCACATAGCCTTCGTCGGCTTCGGGCTTCTCGTCGATGAGCTCAAAGATGCGGTCGGCGCCGGCGAGGCCCATGACCACGGCGTTGATCTGCTGCGAGATCTGACCGATCTGTCCGCAGAACTGCTTGGTCATGTTGAGGAACGGCACTACGACGGCGATGGACAGCGTCATGCCCGAGATGCTCAGGTTAGGCACGCCCAGCGCCAGGAAAATGCCGCCCGCCAGTGCGACCAGCACGTAGAGCAGGTTGCCCAGGTTCATAAGGATAGGCATGAGGATGTTGGCGTACATGTTGGCCTTCTGCGAGACCTCGAAGAGCTTTTCGTTGCGCTCGTCAAAATCGGCTTCGGCGGCAGACTCGTGGCAGAATGCCTTGACGACCTTCTGGCCGTTCATGACTTCCTCGATATGGCCCTCGACCACGCCGAGTTCAGTCTGCTGCGCAATGAAGAAGCGCGCGGAGTTGGAGCCGAGCAGCTTGGTCATAAAGGTCATAAAGACGACGCCGGCCACAATGACCAGGCACATCCACACGCTGTAGTACAGCATGATAAAGAACACCGTGACGATGACGATGGTCGTCATGAGCAGGTTGGGCAGCGACTGGCTGATCATCTGACGCAGCGTGTCGATGTCGTTGGTGTAGTGGCTCATGATGTCGCCGCGCTGGTGCGTGTCGAAGTAGCGAATCGGCAGGTCCTGCATGCGGTTGAACATCTTCTCGCGCAGCTTCTCGAGCGAGCCCTGCGTAACGATGGCCATGGCGCGGTTCCAGAAGAGTGAGGACAGGATGCCGACGCCGTAGATGCAGGCGAGGGTGGTCACGAGCTGTGCGATCTTGGGCTGTGCGGCTTCCCAATCGCCCGACTGCCACGATTCGCTAATAATCTGCAGGGCGCTCTGAAGGAAAGTCGCGCCGATGGAGTTGATGATGGCGCAGAGCACCACGCCGACGACGACGAGGGGCAAAAGCACGGGGTAGAAGCCAAAAAGCGTCTTGATGAGGCGCGACATGGTGCCGCCCTTGCGGTTGAGTGCGCGCTCGGCGGTCGTTGCCTTACTCATGTGCCTCGCCTCCTTCCTGGGTCTGAGCTTGCGTTGCGGATGCCTCGGTGTCGGCCTCGCCGGCCCCTTCGCCCTCGGCAGACATCTTGTTTTGCGAGGTGAAGGTCTCGCGGTAGATCTCGCTTGTCTTAAGCAGCTCGTCATGGTTGCCGATTTGCGCGATACGGCCGCCCTCCATGACGATGATGCGGTCTGCATCCTGTACGGAGCTAATGCGCTGGGCGATGATGAGCTTGGTCGTGTTGGGCAGATAGCTTGCCAGTCCTGCGCGAATCTTGGCGTCGGTCTTGGTGTCGACGGCGCTGGTGGAGTCGTCCAGGATCAAGATCTTGGGGCGACGCAGCAGGGCACGCGCAATGCACAGGCGCTGCTTCTGACCGCCGGAAACATTGGAGCCGCCCTGCTCGATCCAGGTGTCGTAGCCCTTGGGGAAACCGTCGACAAACTCATCGGCGCAGGCCAGATGTGCCGCCTCGCGGACCTCCTCGTCGGTGGCATTCGGGTCGCCCCAGCGCAGATTTTCGGCGATGGTGCCGCTAAACAGCACGTTTTTCTGTAGCACCATAGCGACCTGGTGGCGCAGCGCGTCCAAGTCGTAGTCGCGCACGTCCATGCCGCCTACGCGCACGGTGCCTTCGGTGGCGTCGTACAGGCGGGCGATGAGGTTTACAAGCGTGGACTTGGCCGAGCCGGTGCCGCCGATGATGCCGATGGTCTCGCCGCTCTTAATGTGCAGGTCGATATCGTCGAGCGCCTGGCGCTTCGCATGCGCGGAATACTTAAAGCTCACGTGGTCAAAGTCGATGGAACCGTCGGCAACCTCGAGCACGGGCTCGGCGGGATCGGCGATCGTGGGCTCGGCGGCCAGCACCTCGGTAATGCGGTGCGCCGATTCGTCGGCCATGGTCACCATGACAAAGATCATCGACAGCTGCATCAGGCTCATAAGGATCTGGAAGCCATAAGTAAAGATCGAGGAGAGCTGGCCCACGTCGAACAGCATGCCCTGGCTCGTGATGATGAGCTTGGAGCCCAGGTAGATGATGACGACAAACGCGCCGTTGACGCAGATGTTCATCATGGGGTTGTTAAAGGCGAGCAGCTTCTCGGCGCGGGTGAAGTCCATCTGGACGTCGCGCGCGGCGGTGGCGAACTTCTCCTTCTCAAAGTCTTCGCGCACGTAGCTCTTGACCACGCGCATGCCGGTGACGTTTTCCTCGACGGACTCGTTAAGGGCGTCGTACTTGTGGAACACGCGCGAGAAGATGGGGCGTACCTTAAAGATGATAAAGAACAGTCCAAAGCCCAGCAGCGGAATGATGACCAGGTAGACCATGGCGACGCTGCCGCCCATGATAAACGCCATGGTAAAGGCGAAGATCAATACCAGCGGCGCACGCACGGCGATACGGATGATCATCATAAAGGCCTGCTGCACGTTGTTGATGTCGGTGGTCAGACGCGTGACGAGCGAGGAGCTCGAGAACTCATCGATGTTGGCAAAGCTGAACGTCTGGATTTTGTAGAACAGGTCGTGACGCAGGTTCTTGGCGAAGCCGCAACTCGCGTGGCTGCAGGTGACGCCGGCGGCGGCGCCAAAAGCCAGCGATGTCAGCGCGATGAGCACCAAAAAGCCCGCGGTGGGAAGCATCTCGGCTACGGTGGTGCCGTCTTTGATGGCGTCGATCAGGTTGGCGGTGATAAATGGAATCAGCATCTCGCAGAGCACCTCGCCAAGCACGAGCAATGGCGTGGCAACAGTGACTTTCATATAGTCGCGGATGCTGCCCATGAGGGTTTTAATCATCCAGTTCCTCCCAGGTTACACGGATTTTCTCGAGCATTTCGGCGAGGTCCTCGCGCTCGTCGTGGGTGAGCGCGCTAAAGGCCCGTTCTCTAAAGCGGATGCGGGCCGCCTGGTCGATGCGGGCGTTTTCCCGGCCGGTTTCGGTCAGGCGAATGGTGAGTTGCCGTCGATCCTTGGGGTTACGGCTGCGCTCGATGAGGCCGTTGACCTCGAGCTTGGACAGGATCTCGGAAAGCGACCCCGGTTTGAGGTCAAAGTGCATGCCGAGTTCCTGCTGCGACATCTCGCCGCCGGGCTGCTTGGCCAGCAGGCAGATGATGGGCGCCTTGCCGGACACGCCTCCGCCATGAAAATGCATGTAATGGCCGCAAAAGCCCAGGCCGCTCAGGATGCGTTTGGCGAGCTTGTCTTCGGCGCTGACCGCTTCGGGTATGCCTACCGGTTGCAACGGGTCGCCGCCGGGCTCATGCGGAAGGACGAGTGCTTCAACACACATATCTAAGCTTCGCTCCTTTCTTTAGTTAGGTAGTGGAATTGTTTTGTGCCTAACCAATTTAGGAGCGTGAGAAATCAATGTCAAGGTACCAAACTTATTAAGTTACGGCGTTTTGCCAAACGCCGTAACCGCTCGACGCTGCAAACCCGCCAGAGCGGCAATCTGCCTTTCAACTTCGGCGGCATGACCAGAAGGTCAATGCCGCCTCGTTTCAAGGCACCTTGCTCGCTCTGGTGGGTTTTCGCTGACTTCGCCAAAACATCGGCGTTGCCCGGCCAGTCGTTTTGGCGCTTGGGGACGTTCTTGTTTGACTAGTCATTTAAGAACGTCCCCAAGTGTCAACTTCCTCTTTCCCGTAACCTTTCCGCAACAATGCGTTCTTCGCACTGCTCGACTCTGCTCGCAACGTCCCCTGCGCTACACTTAGTTGCACTGTGGCGCTGTTGCGCCGCGCCCGACCCAAGGGGGACTTTCATGAAGAATACTCAGCTGCTGCTGATTAACGATATGTGCGGCTACGGCAAGGTCGCGCTTTCCGCCATGCTGCCGGTGCTGTCGCACATGGGCTACCGTATCCATAACCTGCCGACGGCGCTCGTTTCCGACACGCTCAACTACCCCAAGTTCTACATCCACGACACCACCGAGTACGTGCGCCAGAGCCTCGCCATCTGGGAGGAGCTCGGCTTTGAGTTCGATGCCATCTCCACCGGCTTTATCGTGACCGAGGAAGAGACGCGCATCATTTCGGACTTCTGCCACCGTCGCGCGCAAAAGGGCACCAAGGTGTTCGTCGACCCCATCATGGGCGACAACGGCAAGCTCTATGCGGGCGTGCCCGAGTCCACGATTGGCCTTATGCGGCATCTGCTGGAGTGCGCAGACTACGCGGTGCCCAACTATACCGAGGCGTGCCTGCTTGCCGATAGGCCTATCGCCGAGCAAATTACGCCCGATGAGGCCCGCGCCCTTGTGGACGCCGTGCGTGAGCTGGGTGCCAAGTCTGTGGTCATTACGAGCGCCGTAGTCAATGGCACGAACGCGGTTATCGGTTACGACCATGTGGCGGGGGAGTACTTTACGATTCCCTTTGAGCTCATTCCGGTTTATTTCCCGGGCACGGGCGACACGTTCTCGGCGGTGCTCGTCGGCCGCGTGATGGCCGGTTGGAGTCTGCAGCGCGCGACGGCCGATGCCATGCGTGTGGTGGCTGAGCTTATCGAGCGCAATGCCGACCAAGAGGACAAGTCGGCTGGCCTTCCCATCGAGGCCTGCCTGGATGTGGTTGACCATGAGTAATGCTGGCGAGGGCGGCATCAAGCCTGCGGGCGAGAACAAGCCGCTCGGCGCGCCGCGTGGCAGGCGTCCACGTATCCGCGTGAGCTGCGTGGACCGGCTGGGTGCGTGCCGCTGCCACCATGGCCACAAGCCGGGCGACGTTTTTGACTTCGACCGAGACCGCGGCAAGATGTGCGCCATGGCCTGCCATGTGGGCTTTCCCTATATCGATATCCTGCGCTATGGCGGAACCGTGCCTGGCAACGAGCCCGGCACGGCAAAGTTCTGCTGCCCCGAAGTCGATACACTGAACGTCTGGCTTGCCGAGATCGTTGACGAGTAGTCGAGCGCAATGTGACAAAGGGACAGCCCCTTTGCCACATTCGCCGGTGGTGCCCCTTCTTTTACTTATAATCTCAAATCTCTGCATTTCATCCGATTTTAGGTTCTAAAAATTCTGCGTTTCATCGATAATCAAGCATATAAAACTTTGCATTTCATTCGATGACACCGAGGGGGGAGCCTATGCTGCGTAGGAAAATAGCGGCAGAGCTGGAGCGTTGGCTGAAGTCTTCCGATCAAAAGGCCTTGTTCATTACGGGTTCTCGCCAGATTGGCAAAAGCTATTCGATTCGCGCATTTGGCAAAGCCAACCATGCAACCTACATCGAGCTTAACCTCATGGAAAATCGCCAGGCAAAAGATGCTCTTCTCGAGGCGCGGGATGCCGATGATTTCATCAGCAGGGTGACGCTTCTTTCGGGAAAGTCGATTGCGCCAGGCAAAACGCTCGTGTTTATCGATGAGGTCCAAGAGGCCCCCGACATCATGACGATGGCAAAGTTCCTTGTTGAGGACGGGAGATGCCGCTGGGCGTTTTCGGGGTCAATGCTCGGGACTCAGTTCAAGGGCGTCAGGTCCTATCCCGTGGGGTATGTTCACGAGCTTAGGATGTTCCCGCTCGATTTTGAGGAGTTTTGCTGGGCAATCGGGGTGAGCGAGGGGGCTCGCCAAACGATACGTGACGCGTGTATCAGCGAGAGGCCCGTTCCTGATTACATTCATGACGCGATGATGGCAAACTTCAGGACCTATACCGTTGTCGGCGGAATGCCGGAGGTCGTGCAGCGTTTCCTTGACACGCGGGGCGACCTTGCCTCTGTTCGTCAGCTGCAGTCAGAGCTCAACGAACAGTACCGGCGGGATATCTCCAAGTATGCAAGCGGGCGAGCCCTTCAGGTGCAGAGCATCTACGATCAGCTCCCTATTATGCTCGAGGGCGAAAACAAGCGCTTCGTGCTCAATTCCATTGACCCTAAGGCGCACTACGAGAAGTATCAGCGAGATTTTGTATGGCTTGTCGATGCCGGCGTTGCTCTCAAAGCCGATATCGTAACCGAGCCAAAATCGCCCCTGCTCAAGACGGCACGGCCATCGCAGTTCAAGTTATATCAATCGGATACGGGCATGTTGATGGCGCGCTACCCCGTTGGAGTCGCCCAAGCGGCGTATCTTGATAGCAAGGAGCCCAATCTGGGCGGCGTTTACGAAAACGTGGTGGCCCAGCAGCTGGCTGCCCAAAATCGCCAGCTTTACTACTATCAGACAAAAAAGCGCGGTGAAGTGGACTTTGTGGTCGATGGACCGGATGGGACGGCTGTTCCGATCGAGGTTAAATCGGGCTCCTATTACCACGCGCACGCTGCGCTCGGTCATGTGCTTGATACGGCTGAATATGGCGTAAGGCTCGGGATTGTTTTCTCGAGAGGCAACGTTGAGCGCAACGGAGCGGTTCTCTATTTACCGCTATATGCGACCTGGGTCCTTTCGGATGTTTTGGGCGACTCCTGCGTCGAGGGGATAAAGCTGGAGGTCAAGCCGGTCTAGGGCCAGTCCCCGATGTGACAAAGGGGCAGTCCCTTTGTCACATTCATGAGCGTGGATTTTCTCCCGTTTAGAGCGCGGTTCGTGCGCCCACGAACCTACAGCTGCTCGAGCATGGCGGTGCAGCCGGCGATCACGTCGCGGTAGGTGGCATCGAAATTGCCGGTGTACCAGGGATCGGCCACGTCGCCGGGGCGATCAGTCCAATCGAGCAAGCGCGTAATCTTGTCGTCGGGGTCGTCGCCAAAGATGCGACGCAGGCCACGCGCGTTCTCAGCATCCATATAGACAATATGGTCCCAGTCGCCATACTCCGCGCGACGCACCTGACGTGCGCGATGTGCGACGACGGGAATCCCGACCTCGTGTAGCTTGGCAACGGTACCGTGATGTGGCGGGTTGCCAATCTCCTCGGTCGAGGTCGCAGCGGAATCAATGACAAACTCGCCCGCGCGCCCGGCGCGCCGCACCAGCTCGGTAAACACCGACTCGGCCATCGTCGAGCGACAGATATTGCCGTGACAGATAAACAGTACGCGTTGCATAGAACGATACCTTTCATATAGAAGGCCGCTAAAGAGTCGAAGCCGGGCGCATGCCAAGTTTTATTTCTTGGCCAGTTTGAAGTAGCGCTCAAATATCAATTCGAAAACGTAATAGAACATCAATCGACTGTCGAGGTCCATGCTGCCCAGGCGGATTTCTTTTTGCACGGTGTAGATAGGGTAGTCGGCTAGTTTCGAGAGAGAATTTCGAGAAAAGCCGGTGAGCGTGACGACCTTGCATCCGCGCGTTTTGGCTATCGATGTGGCGTCAATAGACACCTGCGTCTCGCCGCTTACGGAAACGCTGAAGACCAGGTCGTTTTTGCCGAGGAGTTCTGCGCAATGCCTCATGACGTGGCGTTCACTGAGCGTATCGGTGTTCTTGCCCATAATTTTGAGCTTTTCAGCCATTTCGAGGCACGGGTACTTCGAAAAGCCCGAGCAGAAGAACACGATATGCGAGGCGTCCTGGATAAGACTCACAACCGAATCGATGACCCGGTCGTTAAGCAGATCTTTGGTCTGTACGAGCTGGGTATCAAGAGGAAGTGCCTCGATAGTGAATCGATTGCGGTCGAGCGAGGCGGAATACGATTGCTTGAGCTCCGTAAACCCCGAGAAGCCAAGCTTGTGGGCAAGCCTGACAATTGTATTGGGAGCGACGAAGAACCGTTCAGCAACGCTCTTAAGCGTGACATCGTCAATATCATCACGCAGCTCGATGATGTAGCGCATGATCTCGCTTTCGAGATCGTTGAGCTTGCTCTCGCCAGCTCGCACATGATCATAAAAAGATTCTTGATCTTTCATAAGATGTTTCAGCCCCTTGCATCTCGCCGTACATATGGTACCGCTTTGTGTAGCCAAGTGAGAAATCGGTAATCGGTCAAGATTGCCTATTGCCCATGAACTGGGCAAACGCGCGTGTTTGCCTACACATATCTGTGTCGTGAGCGAAATCATGTGTCCCCGTTTCGCATTGGCCCACACGGGGACTCACAAATGGTCTCAAGTCGCAAAATATCAATCGAAACGAAGCAAGCCGAGGACAACCGCGGAGCCCAAGGTCTTCGAGAACACCGATCAGCCAACCCTGGAGGGATGGAACATGAAGGATAAGCTCAATATTGTGATCGTTGGCGGCGGCTCCACGTGGTGCCCTGGCATTCTTAAAGCCCTGACCAAGCACATGGACATTCTGCCGCTGAACCGCGTGATGCTCTATGACATCGATGCCGAGCGTCAGCGTCCGATCGGCGAGTTTGGCAAGATCCTCTTCGCCGAGGAAGAGCCCGGTGTGGAGTTTGGTTACACCACCGATAAGGACGAGGCTTACACCGACGTCGACTTTGTGCTCTGCCAGATTCGTACCGGCGGCTACGAGATGCGTAGCAAGGACGAGAAGATTCCGCTGCATATGGGAATCATCGGCCAGGAAACGGTGGGCCCTGGCGGCATGGCTTACGGTATGCGCTCCATGCATGACATGGTTGAGATCGTCAACGACGTTCGCGCTCATAGCCCGGAGGCGTGGATTATCAACTACACCAACCCGGCTGCTATTGTGGCATATGGTCTCGAGCGTGTCCTGCCCGATGAGCATCGCGTCCTCAACATCTGCGACCAGCCCGTCAACCTCATGCGTTCTTACGGTCGCCTGCTCGGTCGCGATATGAGCAAGACGGAGCCCGTGTACTTTGGCCTCAATCACTTCGGTTGGTTCAAGCACATCTACGATGAAGAGGGCCATGACCTCGTCCCGCAGATTAAGGAGTACACGGAGAAGAACGGCTTCCTTCCTGCCGATGCCGAGCAGCGTGACCAGTCCTGGCTCGATACCTACGCCATGGTCAAGGACATGCTCGAGGACTTCCCCGACTATCTGCCCAACACTTATCTGCAGTACTATCTGTATCCCGAGTACAAGGTCGCTCACCTCGACCCCGACTACACTCGCTCCGACGAGGTTATCAACGGTCGTGAGAAGCGCGTGTTCGCCGAGTGCAAGCGCGTTGCCGAAGTCGGTACCGCAAAGAACTCCTCGGTTGTGCAGAACGACGCTCATGGCGATATGATCGTGGAAATCACCTCGGCCATTTATCGCAACACCAACAAGACCTTCATTGTCATCGTGCCCAACAACGGCATTATCGAGGGTATGCCCGATGACGCCATGGTCGAGGTCGCGGCAAGCGTGGGCGCCAATGGCCCGCAGCCCTATGCTGTTGGCAAGATCGGCACCTTCTATCGCGGCCTTATGGAGAACCAGTACGCCTATGAGCGCCTGACTGTTGAGGCTTGGATGGAGGGTTCCTACGAGAAGGCCCTGCAGGCACTCACGCTTAATCGTCTGGTCGGTGACGCAAAGAAGGCGCGTAAGGTGCTCGATAAGCTCATCGAGGCCAATAAGGATTACTGGCCGGAGCTTAAGTAACTAGTTCCATAGCGCTTGACAACTGTTATGGGGCGTGTGAGTTGTAGAACTGCACGCCCCGTTTCTTTAAGAGGGGTATCCCATGAACAAAGATGAGCTGCTGGCAAAGTTCCAACGCCTGGGCAAAGTCCTCATGACGCCTGTCCTGATCCTGCCAATCGCCGGCATCCTTCAGGGCTTTGGTAATGCCTTTACCAGCCCCACCCTTACGGCAGCTGTTCCCTGGCTTGCTGCTCCGGGCTTTGCGATTTTCTTTTCGATTCTTAAGGCCGCAGCCGGCATCGTTATGAACAACATCCCGGTTATCTTCTCGATTTGTCTCGCCTATGGCTTCGCCAAGTCCGAGAAGGCTACCGCGGCGCTTTGTGGCTTTTTGGGCTACATGTGCATGAACTCCGTGATGGGCACGTTCCTTACGGCGACTGGCGTTATCGATCCCGCGAATCTTACGACGGGCCAGAGCACGATCCTCGGTATCACCACGCTCGACACTGGCGTTATCGGCGGTCTTCTGGTGGGTGCAATCGTCGCATGGCTGCATAACCGTTACTACAAGATTGAGCTGCCTGCCGTGTTCTCCATCTTCAACGGCACACGCTTTATTCCGGCGGTGACGCTGCTCTCATGCAGCATCCTCGCATTGGTCATGTCCTTTGTTTTCCCGTTTATTCAGAACGCTCTCGGTGCGCTGTCCGAGTTCATCAAGACTACGGGTGCCTTTGGTGCATTTGTCTACGGCGCCGGCGAGCGCATGCTCCTGCCCTTTGGCCTGCATCACTTTGTCTATTTGCCGTTCTTCTTCACGTCGCTCGGTGGCGTCGAGACCATCGACGGCCAGACTGTTCAGGGCGCTATCAATATCTACAACGCGATCCTGGGCTCTCCCAGCACGCCGTTTAACATCGAGGTCAGCCGTTTTGTCATGAACGGCAAGGTTATCTTCGCCATGTTCGGCCTGCCCGGCGCTGCACTCGCCTTCTACAAGACGGCACTTCCCAAGAACAAGAAGAAGACCGCAGCGCTCATGATCGCCATCGTGGTGCCTTGCATCCTCTCCGGCATTACCGAGCCGCTCGAGTACTCCTTCCTGTTTATTGCGCCCATCCTCTACGTGTTCCACGCTCTCATGGCCGGTCTTGCCTATGCGCTGACCTATATCCTGCAGTTCAACGTGGCCGGTTCCGCGTCCTTCGGCGGCCCGCTCTTGTCGTTGATCTTTAACGGCATTATGGGTGCAGCCAAGGGCTCCAACTGGCAGGTTATCCTGTTCCTCGGCCCCATCTACTTCGTGGCGTACTACTTCGTCTTCAAGTTCATCATTCTTAAGAAGGGCCTTAAGACCCCCGGCCGCGAGGAAGAGTCCGACGATGAGGCCGAAAAGGCTCCCAAGACCGTGATCAGCGACCTCATTCCCGCCATCGTTGAGGCAGTGGGCGGCGACAACAACATTAAGTCTGTCGAGGCCTGCTTCACCCGTCTGCGCATCCAGCTCAATGACTGTGACAAGGTGGTTGATGACGCCGAGTTTACCGAAAAGCTCGAAGCGCGCGGCATCGTGCATGTTAACGGCGGCGTGCAGATTGTCTACGGTAACATGGCATCTAACTACGCAACCCAGATGCGCGAGCTGCTGGGTATGGAATAAACGCCCCACATATCTATAAAATCCGGTGTAGAAGGCGGCGGCAGACAATGCGTCTGTCGCCGCCTTTGAGTTACCCCGCGCGCATTTCGTGTACTTCGGATACACGAAATCGTAGAAAAGCGTGTATCTGAAGTACACGAAATTGCACTGCTGAAGCTTCCAGGCGGATAAACATACTCATATTGGGCGGTTTTCACCGGTTGATCGCCACCTTGGGCTATGTTCGCCCCTATGCCTGCATCCGGGGCTGTGCTGATTGACGCTTGCGCTCCCAGCGAGCCAACTTAATCGTCACCAGTGTGAGGGCCCAGGCCACAAGCGAGAACGCGGCGCCCACTGCGCCCACGTACGCAATGCCAACGCTGCTTACCACGGCGCCGCCCACTGCGGTGCCAAACGAGATGCCGACGTTAAACGCCATGGGCTCAACCGAACTTGCGAGTACCATCGACTTGGGATGGCGGCTGCGTGCCACGTCCATAAAGTGCGTGATGCACGACCTGTCTCTTATACACATCTCCGAGCCCACGAGACGCGTAGTAA
>UQSK01000028.1 GCA_900543605.1 uncultured Collinsella sp. | reverse complement strand
ACGAGATTACTACGCGTCTCGTGGGCTCGGAGATGTGTATAAGAGACAGCACGAGGGGCTCGCCGACAAAGACATAGCGGCGCTTTTCGGCCTGCGCCTTCACGAACTCGCGGACCTCGCGCGAAAGCTCGGGGTAGAACGGGGCGAGCATGGGATCGTCGTCGGCGGCGATCAGGATGGTATAGAGTGCCGGCGCCGTGTTGACGCCGTTGATCACCAGAGTCTGATCCTCCATGTCGCGAGCGGCCTGCTTGGCAAGCTTCTTAAAGGAGAACGGGGCACGGGTGGCACCGAAGATGCCGGCCACGTGGTCCTCGAAGATGTTCAGGAAGTTCACGAAAGATCACTCTCCGTATAGGTTCTTTGGTATCCGAGCAAATATAGGCATATCCCAACGATTATAGAGGATAGGGTTCCCGCAACCGCCGCCTTGGCGATGACCGCGGCTGCAAGGCTGGCAATTTCCATATGGTGTGCAAGACAGGACGCCGCTGCGCAGCCGATGCCGGTGACAGCGATGGCGGCGATTGCGGCAAGGTTTGAGTCCTGATCGGCACGCTTGGCATGGGCATTGAGCAGCGCAGATGACGCCGCGGCAGTTGCCGCGGCCAGCCCAAAGGCAGCCCAAAGGAGTGGGTCTCCCAGCGCTGCGGCAACGTTACCGAGCCCCAGCACGCCTCCGGCTGAAAGCGCGACCGTGGCCAGACGGGCAAAAAGCGTGCCCATGCCCGTTGCCGCGGCGGCGCTTGCCGGGCCGAGCCAAAATGACGCGACGCCGGCGGCGACCCCAGCTGCCAGGAAGGTATTGCCGGTCAGACAGCCAAGCGCGAGTGCACAGGCGAGTGCGGCGCTCGCGGCAGCCTCGGTACGACCCCAGGCGATCCACCAACCGGACATGGCGGCGGCAAAGATCACCGCGACGGGCAGCATCGACAGGATGCCCTGTGCCTGCATGGTGGCGTTGGCCATGAGCACCAAAAAGCCCACAGCCGAGATGGCCGAGCCAATCTGGGGGGCCAGGCCAGCCGCCGCTCCGATCGCGATGGCCGCAATGACCAGGCCGGGAAGCGCCGCGACCCCGGCCGTTTGCATCAGCAAAAAGCTAAAGGTGCCGCACGTTAGCGCCGAGATAGTGCGCATGGTGTAGTCGCGCGCATGGCTCCAGCGCGTGCCCGCCCAGCCGAGTGCGGGGTCGACCTCGATGGCGTCGTCCTCGTAGTGCGACGGCTCGATATCGTCGAGCTCCTGCTCGTCATCCGAAAGCTCGCCAACCATTTGCTCCAGGCTGCGACGGCCCTCGCGCACGCTGCCCAGACCGGCAAGGAGCTGGTCGCAAAATGCCTCGATGCTGTTGGGGCGGTCCTGCGGCATGGGGGAGAGCGCGCTCATGAGCGCGGCCTCGGCTCCCGGGGGAAAGTGTGGTATCAGCTCGCTGGGATAGGTGGCGCCGCCGATGATGCGGTCGAGCGAGTCGGCGGGCGTGGCCGCCATAAAGGGAGCGCTGCCGCACAGGCCCTCATAGATAACGCAGGCAAGGGCAAAGACATCGGCGCGTTCGTCGACCGTGCCGGTCTCGATATCGAGCTGCTCGGGCGGCATGTAGCCGATGGTGCCGCCGCGCGAGCCGCCAAAGCCACCGGCGAACGACAGTCGCGCCATGCCAAAGTCGGTGAGCTTTACATTGCCCGAGTGGTCGATGAGCACGTTGGCGGGCTTAATGTCCAGGTGGAGTACGCCATTACTATGGGCGAAGGTGAGCGCCTGGCCTAGGGCATCGGCAATGGCCGCGGCCTCGTCAAAGGTAAGTGAGTGACCGTCCACGCGGTGCAAAAACTCGGCCAGCGACATGCCATCGACATATTCCATAACCAGGTAGGCATAGGCTGTGTCGTGCGTAAAGTCGATGACCTGCACGATGTTGGGATGTTGAAGCATGGCGGCAGTGTGCGCCTCGCGCAGGACATCCATGATGTCGCTAGCGGGCATGCCGGCACCGTTGATAAGGGGGATGCGTTTAATGGCGACGCGGCGGCGCAGGTGCGTGTCGCGGCAGATCTCGATGGAGCCAAAACCGCCGGTCGCAAGTGTCTCGAGCGGCTGGTACCGCTTGAGCAGCTCGCGAGAGCTGGTGCCCTCCAAAGGAACGTCCGGCGAGAACCGGGCGGTATGTTGCGAGAAAAGCGGCATGGCCAACCCTCGTGCGTTTAAAGTTCGTTTGCGAGTGGCGGGCGCGGAGCCGAGCCGTTCGCGGTGGCATAGATGCTGCTAGTGTAGCACGCTCGGGTGGGCGACATTCAATTTAAGCTCCGTCTGGGGTCTGGACCCTGCGTCCGGCCTAGCGCTTCTTCTTGTTCTTCTTCTGCTTGCGCTGCTTGCCCTTGGTCTCCTGGGGCTTGTCGCCCTGCTTGGCCTCGGCGGCGGCCTTCTCGGCCTTCATTTTCTTCTTCTTGGTCTCGATGCGGAGTTTTTTGTTGATGCGGGCCTTGAGGAAGGGACCGAACTGCTCGGCATCGCCACGGACGAAGGTGTCCTTGGGGATCGTCACGCCCTGGTCGGCGAACATGGCCACAAAGATGCGCTCGCCGTCGAGTACGTGGTCGAGCTTGTCAAACGGGAAGAACTGCGACTTGCCGCTCTTGCCCCAAACCATCAGGCCGTCCTCGTTGGCGGCGACGCGGCGATAGCGGCCACCCATGGACTCGTCGGCCTCGACGGCGTCGATAAAGTCGCGGGCGAGGGTGTGGTGCAGGTTTTTGCTCCACCAGGCCAAAAAGGCGCCGAACACGATCAGGACGACGCCAAACTTGATCCAGTTGCCGCCGGCCACCAGCATGCCGATGCCGATGAGCGCGGCAATTGCCGCGGCGACATACAGCGAGCCGCGACGCCTGGGCGAGGCGACCAGGCGGGCGAAGTCGGTGACCAGGTCGTTTTCGTACTGGTACTCGTTGAGGTACAGGATGCCGTCGTCGGCTGCGGCCTGCTCCTCGAGCGCGACCTCGACCTGGTCGGCTGCTTCGGAGGGGATGAGGTTGCTCTCTGCGTCTGCCATGCTCTTTGGACTCCTATCGCGGCGGGCTCGCCGTACGGGTATTATGGAATGCAGTATGCCGTGCGACCGCATGGCCGCCGCGGCAACAAGACTCAGTATACCCGGGGGAGCACCCATGGAATCGTTGTACCGAAAGTATCGCCCGCTCACCTTCGACTCCGTGGTGGGCCAGCAGCATATCGTCTCGACGCTCGAGCACGCCATCACCGAGGGGCGCCTGTCCCACGCGTACCTATTCTGCGGACCGCGCGGCACGGGCAAGACCACCATGGCGCGCATTCTGGCCAAGGCGCTGCTGTGCCGCAATGCCGAGGCGGCGCGCGCCGAGGGTGCAAGCGGCTGCATGCCCGACGGTACTTGCGAGGAGTGCGAGCTCATCGCCGAGGGCAACCACCCGGATGTCTACGAGCTCGATGCCGCAAGCCGTACTGGCGTGGACAACGTGCGCGAGGAGATCATCAACTCCGTCAACTTTGCCCCGGTGCGCGGTAAGTACAAGATTTATATCATCGACGAGGTCCACATGCTCACGACGGCGGCGTTCAACGCGCTGCTCAAGACGCTTGAGGAGCCGCCGGCACACGTGATCTTTGTGCTGTGCACCACCGACCCGCAAAAGATTCTGGAGACCATCCTCTCGCGCTGCCAGCGCTTCGATTTCCATCGTATCGGCAACGAGGATATTGAGCATCGCCTGGCATACGTGTGCGAGCAGGAGGGCTTCGATTACGACGACGAGGCGCTGGCTATCGTGGCGCGCCATGCCAAGGGCGGCATGCGCGACGCGTTGTCCACGCTGGAGCAACTGAGCGTCTTTGGCAACGGTTCTGTGCATGCGGACGACGCCCGCTCGCTTTTGGGCGAGGTTTCGGACCAGATCCTGGGCGAGTTTGCCCGCGCCATCGCCGAGCGTGATGTCGCCGAGCTCTATGGACTGATCCGTGCGCAGGTCGAGGAAGGAAACGACCTGCTGGAGCTGACGCGCGACCTGGTGCCGCACGTGCGCGACGTGTATGTTGCCTGCGTTGCCGGTGCCCGTGCCGAGTTGTTTGAGGGCGGTGCCGAGCAGGCCGAGGCGCTTGCTGCCGAGGCCGCTGCCTTTGGCGAGCATCCTGCCGACCGCCTGGCCCGTGTGCTGACGGTGCTCGACGATGCCGCACTGGAGATGAGGGGCGCGAGCGACGTGCGCCTGGTGCTCGAGATTGCCTGCACGCGTCTGGCGCGTCCCGAGGCTGATTTAACGATTGAGGCATTGGCCGAGCGCGTGGCTCGCTTGGAGGCCATGGTTGCCAATGCCGCCGTTCCGGCGAGCGTGGCTGCTGCTCAGGCCGCCGCGCCTGCAGCATCCGTACCCGCTGCTGCCCAGCAGCCGACGCTCATTTCGGGCGCCCGTGCTGCCGCTCCGGCGGCATCCGCTGTCCCCGCTGCTACGTCCGCGCGCCAGGGCGGTATGCCTTGGGACCGTGGTGCTGCCGCTCCGGCGGCTCAGCCTGCGCCCCGTTCTGCGTCCGTGTCAGCTTCCAAGCCTGCAGCGCCTGCACCTCAGCCTGCGCCGACTCCGACGCCTCAGCCCGTTGCGGCCCCCGCGCCTGCCACCGCTCCGGCACCTAAGCCCCAGTCCAACAACGCCGCCCAGGTTGCCGCCGCCGGTGCTGCCGAGACCCCCGCGGTCGAGGACGCCGGCGAGCTCCAGCGCAAATGGGTCGAGGTCGTCGAGCGCGTCAAGGCTCGTCAGGCTTCCTATGCAGGCCTTTTGCTCAACGCCCGCGCCACGGCCGACGACGGCTCCAAGCTCACGGTCTCGTTCCCCGCGGGCTCGACCTTTGCCATCAAGATGCTCGGTCGCGCCGACACGCAATCGGTGGTCCTGCCGACGGTCTGCGCGGTCTTCGGTCGTCGCACCGTCGACTACGTCCTGGATGGAGGTGGCACGCCGGCTCCTCAACATGAGGAGCATTCTCCATCTGCACGGGCTGCGGCATCTGCGGACCCGCAACCCGTGTCCTCGGCGGCCCCTGTATCCTCGAGCGCCAGCGCTCCGCAGCAGCAAGCGACGCCGGTGATGGCACCGACCCCGTCGGCGCCTAAGCCCGCCACGCCCAAATCTGCTGCTCCGGCTCCCGCGCCCAAGCCCGCCGCCGCGCCTGCGTCTAAGTCATCCGACCTGGCTAAGGCCCCCTGGCTGCGCTCCGACAACCCTGCCGGCGCTCCTGCCACGGGCAAGCTCCCGACCGAGCCAGCGCCCCGTGCGCCCGAGCGCTCTGCCGCTCCCAAGGCTCAGCCGTCTGCGCAGTCCGCTCCGTGGGAATCCGAGCAGGTTCCCTACGACGATGCCATGGTCGGCGGTTTTGCTGCCGATGCCGGCGGGGACGATCTGCCGCCGTTCGACGTGCCGGGTGCGGCGTCCGCGCCCAAGCCCGCTGCAGCTGCCCCCAAAGAGGAGGACGCCCCCGCTGCCCCTTGGGAGTCCAACCCAGGCGCGGGCAGCCCCTTCGGCCATCAGGGCGCAGCCCCGAGCATCCCGCAGACCGAGGACGAGGCCAAAGCCCTCATCCGCAGCGTCTTCGGCCAGGCCACCATCTTCAAGCCGGTGGAGTAGCTGCGCGGGCGGGCATACTGCTCAAGAAGAGAACTCTTTGTCCGGGCGCATCTGTATTTCGGACATGTGTAATGTGGTGCCGCGTATATCGCATTCGAGTAGACAGGTACGTGACGGTCGGCCTAGGATGCTGAGGTCGATACGATACGTTGCATGGCTGTCCGTGTACTCGACTTGCTCGGCGCTGACGGTTGCTCCGATTGTCGAGAAAACGCCTAGTTCGGCATCGACAATCTTGGAGTTCTTTATCTTGACCTTGAACTCTTGGTAGAGGGACGGGCTGTTGTAGTAAATGGTTCGAGTTCCGTCGGTGCACTCATCGGTCGCTTCCCATTTGACGACGGGCTGGCCCGAGCTGGCTATTAGCAGTTCTGCTCCAAAGGATATAGCATGGGTGATGGCAACCAACAATGCCCAGCCGACAAAGAGATAGAGAACAAAATATGCAGCGGGGTGTTTTGAGCGGATGTTTTGGAGCGCGTCGGGGGCATTCATGGGGTACCTCCAAATTGCTATCTATGGCAATCAAATTATACCCCACCGTCATGAGCGCCACCTCGAGTGGTGGCTCGGCATTTAGCCATTTAGTGGTACGCATTAAATGTCGGATTCCGGCTCTACAAGATTTAGCTTTCAATCTTATGCAGATGCGAATTATGCAACTTTGCATAATCATTGGGTGCGGTCTGCACTCAGGACATGTATATCGACTGAGGTAGCGTGACCGCCCCGCTTGCTGGCCTCGCGCCGTGGTACGATTTTTGAGTTTGAAAGTCCCGCCGTGCTCCGGCTGCCCTTGCAGCTCGGCGTGCGGCCGCACGTAAAGGAGCCATCATGGCCGGTATGAACATGCAGCAGATGATGAAGCAGGCTCGCAAGATGCAGGAGCAGCTTGCCGCCGCGCAGGAGAACCTCAAGTCCCAGACCGTCGACGCCTCTGCCGGCGGCGGCATGGTCAAGGTGACTGTCAATGGCGAGATGGAGCTCGTCAACCTCACCATCGACCCCGATGCGCTCGATCCCGAGGACGTCGATATGCTGCAGGACATGATCATGGCTGCCGTCAACGAGGCCGTCCGCGGCGTCAACGAGCTCGCTAACAAGCAGATGGGCGCCATCACCGGCGGTCTCAACATCCCGGGCATGCCGTTCTAAGACACGCATATATATGAGTGCGAATCACAGTCTGCAAAAACTGCTCGATGAGCTGGGTCGTCTGCCGGGCATTGGTCCCAAGTCGGCCCAGCGCATCGCCTATTACCTGCTCGAGGCCGATGCCGAGGAGGCCCGCCGCCTGGCCGAGGCCATCCTGGAGGTCAAGCAGGAGGTCCACTTTTGCAGCCGTTGCTTTAACTACGCCACGGCCGACGAGTGCTCCATCTGCCAGGACCCGATGCGCGATACCACCCGCATTTGCGTGGTGGGCGAGCCGCGCGACGTCCAGGCAATCGAGCGCACGGGCAGCTACCATGGCCTGTACCATGTGCTGGGCGGCGTGATTAGCCCCATGGACAAGATCGGTCCCGAGCAGCTGCATATCCGCGAGCTGCTGGCGCGCCTGGGCCACGAGGATATCCATGAGGTCATCATCGCCACCAACCCCAATATCGAGGGCGAGACCACGGCGAGCTACCTAGCTCGCACCATCAAGCCACTAGGCGTCGAGGTGTCGCGTCTGGCAAGCGGCCTTCCCGTGGGCGGCGACCTGGAGTATGCCGACGAGCTTACGCTTGGCCGCGCCATCGAGGCCCGTCGCGCGATTTAGGTGGCGAGCCTGCTCCTGCCGTATGTTTTCCTCGCGACGCACGGGGTAGTCATAATTTCACCGTGCGACTGTGAGTTTGTTGTGCAACAAAGATGCTTCGTATCCGCTTATCGCATGGATGCTTCCGCTCGCATCCTTAATTTGCCCATTCGTTGCGCAACCTTTTGGGTTCGCTGATACACTCAAATATGGATTTGAATGAATGCGCCGCTTCTGAGCGGCGTGTTTTTCTTGGAGGAGAACGCATGCGGCCCGGTGGCACTCAGACAAAGCGCGGCGCCGCGGTGCGCATGCGACGCCGACTGGGCTTGGCGCCGCGGGCGTACGCACTGCTGTCCTGCTCGCTGGTGCTGGTCATAGCTGGCGTTTCTGCCTATGGCATGACCGTGCCGTCCATGATGCAGGCGCATACCGCACGCGAACCGCGCGTGGGGCATGAGGTCAAAAGTGATCTGGGTACCACGACTGGATATGCTTGGGCAAGTGTAGTCGCGCATATTGTGTTTGGCACCGACGATGCGGATGGCGCCGAGGCCCCGGACAACGAAGTTACGCTTGCCAATGGCAAAACCATCGTGCTCACCAACACCAAGATCATCGATCGGTTGTCCAACAATAGCGTGGCGGCAACGGTGAATAAGGTCGAGCAACAGAAGGAGCGGGATGCCCAGCAGTCCGGAAAGCCCGGTAGCTCGGATACTCCTGGCTCCGGCTCGGATTCGTCGAGTTCGGGCGGCGGCTCTGGGTCGGGTTCCTCTACCGGAGGGTCTGTAAACGGCGGCTCGACGAGCGGCAACACTGACAACGATGCAAACTCCGGTGGCCTTTCCGCTGCTGAGGAAGAGAGCATTCACAGTTGGCTTGTGACCAAGTACAACATGCTCGACGGCTATGTTTCTCGTGCCAATGACGTGGTTTCGACCTATAACTCTACGGGCGATCCCAGGCCGTGCGACAGTCTGGTCGGGGAGATGTTTGTCATTCGAGCCGAGTTCGGTCGTCAGACATTCTCGCCCCGGTCAAAGTGGTATCAGCAGCATGCCAATCTGTGGGGCTGTTACACCAACCTATGTCAATGGGTCGGCCATTACGGCGATGATGACGTCGCGCTCGGTAACTTCAACAATAACGTGGCGGCGCTTGCCCTATGATGACCGATCTTGCATCCACCACACCACAATCGCTCGGTCGCGATCCGATGGTCGGCCTGCGCCTGGCACGCGTCGACGGGTTTGAGCCGGCCGTCGCCCTGGGCACGGACGAGCTTCCCGCCTACCTGCGCCGTTTTACGATGCTGTTTGCCGACGATGCCACTATGCGCCGCGGCGGTATCGGCCGTGTGACGCGTGCCGTCAACGCGCAGGGCGAGGCCGTGGCGCTCAAGCAGCTCATCTTGCCAGCGCGCGACGAATTTGATGACGATGTCGCCCACGAAGCGCTGGTCACCAAGTTCAAGGCGGCGTTTCGCGAGGAATATGAATGTCATCGTGCCCTTTCGGGCCTTAAGGGCTTTCCCCGCTTATACGGGTGGGGCGAGGTTGACGGCGTGCCCGCGATTGTCATGGAGTGGGTCGAGGGCGAGACGCTCGCTCGCCTGCGCCCGCGCCTTGCCGTGGACGATGCCGGGCGTCTGTCGCCGCTCGTGGCGGCGCGCCTGGGTCGCGACCTGTTCGATCTGCTCTGCCGCATGAGCTTGGTAGGCGAGGGGTTCGTCCATCGCGATATCTCGCCCGCTAATATTATGGTGCGCACGGCGCGTCTACCGCTTGACCGGCAGCTTGCCGAGGGCACCTTTGACCTGTGCCTGATCGACTTTGGCTCGTCGCTGGCGCTTGAGCCTGCGTCGGCCGTGGCCGGTACCGGCGGCAAGGCGTCGTTTACGGAGCGTTATGCCACGCTGCGTCGCGCGACGGTTGCCTATGCCCCGCCCGAGATGCTCACCGACGATATTCCCGACCTGCGCGCTTTGCGTATGTCACCGGCGATTGACGTCTATGCCGCGGCAAGTACGGTTTACGAGCTCATTGCCGGCGTCGCGCCATACGAAGCCGCGCCGAGCACTTCGGGCACCTCGGGTTCGCGCAAAAAGACGCGCGACATCGCGAGCCCCTACCGTCTCAAGATGGACACGCGGCCCGACTATCCCATTGGTGCCCATGCGCCCGGTTGTGATTTGACTCAGCTGCTTCGTCGTGAGCCCGATGTGGCGCTCGCCGCGGCCGAGCAGGCCCAGCAGCTAGGGCTTGAGCCGGATTCCGAAGAGCTACGCGATGCGCTGGCGTTTGTCGATGCCCAGCTGTTCGACGTGGTGATGGCCTGTCTGTCCAGCCATCAAAAAGATCGTCCCGAGCCGTCGGCGGTCGAGGCGGCGCTCTCGGCGTTTTGTGACCACTATGCGCAAAATGTCGGTCGTTCGCTCCGCGGCGAGCCGCTCACGCCGTGCCCCATGGATGCGTCCGGCCGCGCGGTTCGTCGCACGGCGATGATTGGTGCGGCGGTCGTTTGCAGCGTGGTTTGGGCCGTGGTCGTGGTTTCGGCCGCGCTGCTGGCGTCGGGCGCCCGCGTGACGGCGACTTTGGGATCGCTCGTGTGGTCTGGGTCGCTACCGGGTATTATTGCCGCACTGGCGTTGGCACTGCCAGGCATAGCCGGCGTTGTCACGGGGGCATTTGCGCGCAATCGGCGCTCGGGGTTCCTGCAGGGTGTGCTTGCGCTTTCTGCCTGCGAGGTTCCGGTGTTGGTTGTGGCTGCATGTAGCGTATTTTCCCAACGCGCCGTGATGGGCGGCCTTGTTGCCGCTCTGGTTGCAACCTATACGCTTACGTGGTTTTTGCTTGCGATGGGCTTTGCCTTTGAACTTCCCGTTTCGGCACCGCGACGCACAAAAGCCCAGATGGCGACTCCGCTTGCCGGTGGAGCCGCAGCTGCCCGTACTTTTGGCGGACCTGTCGAAGTATCGTCCGATTCTATTTCTACGACCAAGGAGGCCTAGGTCATGGCATCTCAAGTTGAGCTCACCCCATGCGGGGCCATGTTTGACATCTTTAAGCGCGCGGCGCATCTGAGCCATATCGAGCTGTGCGGCTTGGTGCTTTCGTCCCGTCCGCTCGCCGACGGCCGCAGCCCGCAGAGCCGAGCCGCCGATCGCTCTTGGGTTTCCCGCTTTATCGTTCGCGCGCCGGTCGGCACGCTTCAGCAGCGCTACTTTGCCGAATACGGTACCTCGGCTGCGCGTATTATGTCGCAACTGGCCCTGCGCCAGCGAAATCCCATGGACTCCACGGCAGTGATCAATATGGTGTGCGGTCCTGCAGGTGAACCGATGGTACGCGCGCTCGAAGAGTGCCACCAGGACACGAATCTCTATCGCAACGCGCTCGATCGCCTGTCCCAGGCGGCAGAACTCATGCCTGCCGAGCGCGCCGAGGCCGTGCTGGTGCTGTTTGTCGCCGTCGGCTGTTCGGCGGATGTGCGGTCCTCGGTGAACTATGCCATCGACTACGCGCACGCGACCTGTGGCGGAGGCACCTCCACGCCGCGCTCGCTTGGCATGTCGATGACCGCGGGCGAACGCGAACCCGCCCCGGCGCACCCCTTGGGCTTGCTGCGCGTGCAAAACAGTTTTGTCGTGAGCGCCCCGCGCTGGATTCAGCCGAGTGAGCAGGGTGTTGAGATTGGCGCGCTGGCCACTGGTGAGGGCGATATTACCGACGTCGGCGACGATGTCTCGGCCCGCCATGCCCATATCTGGTGCGATGCTCAAAATATCTGGCACGTCGAGGACTTGTCGTCCACCAACGGAACCGTGGTGGTAAACGGGGCCACGCGCGTTTGCATTCAGGTCGAGCCCGGCCGTTCCGCCCAGCTCAATCCCGGCGACGAGCTCAAGCTCGGCGAATCCACTACCTACGCCATTCTCTTCGGTGCCCTCTAGCCGGCAGTTAGGGGCGTTCCTTTTCTGCCGGCACTTGGGGGCACTTCTCTGCGCGCCAGAGCCGGTCGCCTGGGGATGGAGAGGCCATTTTGGCCCTTGGCGGTCAGTCGGGGCGAAACTAGAAGATCTTTCCGATTCGCGGCTGTTCATGCTTGTAGAGCATCTAAAACAATAGGATGTTATTCTGGAATATGCCGGGTGCGTGAACTTGCCTGTCTTAGCCTTAAAAAGGTATAGGGGAGTTTGGCTCAGGGGTTCCGTCTTGTTCTTCAGCGCAGTATTGTGGGACAGATTTGCTGAGATTGGCGCCTTACACCGCAGAGCGCACGGAAGGCTCTCGATTTGTGTTCTGGCCCCAGAATACAGGGCCTGATACTTACCAACTGTGGCATGGATGTAACATCTGTAGAAATCAACCCTTTTGTTGTCGACCTTTGTAAGAAGAACACTGCCATCAACTCTTTGGATGACGAAACTAGGGTGCTTGAGGGGAGCCTTTACTCCCCTCTGTGAGATGACTCATGTTTTTCGCTTGTCGTTGTGAATCCTCCGTTACTGCCGATTCCGGATGAGATTCCTTATCCCTTCGTTGGGGATGGGGGACAATCGGGTCTGGATATAACACTTCATATTCTTAAGGGTGGCGATACGCATTTAGAGGAAAACACTAAATACTGCTAATAGGGGTGACGACGATGGCGTAGGGGCGACCCACGATGCTCGCATCAATACGTCGGCTACTTGGGGAATCAGGTCTAGATGCATGTATGATGATACTGTGCAGCTATTCAATTAGTCCGCGTTCCGAATGGGTGCGGGGTATGGCGGCGACGTCGTATGCTTTTGCCCTGGCGCGATACTCAGGTATTTCTGAGGCGGTTGACGAAGTTTATACGCGCTATGCCGCGCAAGGCGTCCGGAAGTTTGCACATCTACATTACGGGCTTAGGTTTCTTCAAGCGAGCAGGCTGGTTGCGTTATTATGAGCGATTTTTCTAGCCTAGGCGACAAAAGGCAAAGGATTTGGTGGGTGTAAAACGAGGTCGTTTGCGGGCGGACGCTCCAATCTATTGTGGCAATCGGGCGGTTGAAAAAGATATTTCAATCGCCCGATTGCCAGATTCGTCGGAGGAGATGTCCGATTCCGACTCTCTTGTAGGAAGAGCTTGAGACCGTATTGGCCCAAGGCAATCTTAAAGCAGTCTCATTGGCAAATCTTCGCTCCTGTTGTGTTGAGGTGTAAGGTATCAGTGATTGATGTTTTGTGGCGGGTAGATTGGGGCCTTCCTTGATTCGATGCGTTCTCTCGAGGTTCATCAGAGCAAAAGGGGCTTTCGTCTTCATTGCTATCACGGTGATTGGAACCGCTCTCTCCTATGCCATGCCATACGTGAACGGAAAATTTTTAGATTTTCTTCTCGGTAACCGCAGCGAAAGAGACGCCGCACTCTTCGCACTCCTGGTTGCGTCAATAGGAGTTTTCTCCACCCTCTTTACTTATTTTGCAGGAACACTTTCCATTCGCATAAGCACGAGACTTTCCTTTGATCTTCTCAGGGAGGCCGTCTTGCGTTTTGAAAGAGACGATTACTTGGTGAGTCGGACCATCGATCCAGCCTATACAACGCAACGGATTATTTCCGACTCCAGCGTGGTCTCATCCTTCGTTTTGGCGAATTTCATCAGTGCGCCGCTGTCCATTGTAGCTATTCCCATCGTATTGCTTATCATATGGTCAATTGATTCAACTCTCGCGGTGTTTTCCATCATTCTCCTCATCGTGTATTTCTGTGTAATTACTGGGTTGAGGAAACTTTTGTATAGGGTCACGTATGAGAAGAAAGAGGCGGACAGCGCCTTTTACGCCGCAATTGCATCGCAGCTTAATCAGATTCTCAACATTCAACTGGCATCTTCGTACGGCAAGAGCGAACAAGCGCTCGACGCTGGGTTTAAGAGCTATTTTCCCAAAGTTTTGCGCTCCGGAAAGCTATCATATTCTCTGACATCGCTCGATGGTCTTTTCGCAGCGTTGTTTCAAGCGGTGATACTTGTTGTTTCCGGAGTACGAATCATTAACGGAACTATGTCAATAGGCGAGTACACTATCATCGGTACATACTTCGCGGTTCTCTTTAAGACTTTGAAAAGTATGATGTCATTGTTCAAATCCTATCAAGATGCCAAAGCATCATGGGATAGGACGGCTATCGCGACGAGAGAAAAGGAGAGATCGGGGTGGAATCGGACCGATTTAGCTAAACTCGATGAAATAAATGACATTTCGGTATCTGATTTGGAATTCTCGGTTGCCCTTCCAGACGGATCTGTCCGAGAGGTCCTCGGCGGGTTTTCTTTCAAGTTTTCCGGTCCTGGTACATATTGCATAGTTGGGGAAAACGGAAGAGGCAAGACGTCACTTCTTTACTTGATGCTCGGGCTATACTCATCGAAAGGCAAAGTAAAATACAACGGCGTGCCAATCGAAGAATGCGACTTGGATTACATACGTGCGAGAGAGATATCGTGCTGCCCACAGTCGTGCTTCGCGCCGGACGAAACGGTGAAAGAGCTGTTAGAGTATTTCGACACGCCCTTTTCTTCCTATCACCGGGGTGTAGATGGCCTACTTTCGCTGGAAAACAGCGTGAAGGAGTTGCTCGGGAAACGTTGCTCCGCGCTTTCGGGCGGTGAGCTGCGCCGAGTGTACTTATGGTCGGCGATTTCACGCAAGTCGTCAGTTTTGGTACTCGACGAGCCCACGACTGGGTTAGACGCTGTAAGCCGCGCCGAGCTTGCGGCCTATGTTAAGCGCAACAAGCAAAGCCAGCTGATCATCGTTGTCTCTCACGATGACGAGATGGTCGGCGCGGTAGAAGGGGTAGTGGATTTAGGCAGCATGTACCAGGGTAAATGATGACAAGTGTAGTGCTACCCAACTGGCAGAGATAACAAAAAGGCGATGCAGATGCACGTAGCATTCAGGCGGTTCGGACTCGGTGCCTTCACGCCATCGCAACGCTTTCAGATATAGTTCTCGTTCTCTTACTAAAGGAAACTTTAGTCTACGTCATCTTGTCGAGACAGAGGTGAAGCGAAGTGTTGTCGCGACGTATCTTATTCCAGGTGGCTCAGTATCAGCGTGAGAATCGCACCAAAGTGTACTTACGATTCTCGTGTCCCACGGACAACATGAGCTGAGCATTGAGGTTCCACCCTTTGCTGCAACTACACGGGGTTGGACGGCAATGAATATGCCGGGCCGCATACCACGCGCAGCGGGGGTCCATGTCCCAGTATGTTGCCTACAGCAGCCTCGATGTCCACGCACACATCATCTCTGCCTTCGCGTTCAATCCATTTGCCGGAGAGTGCGAGGGTTGCCAGGCCGTAGAATTCGAGCCGAACAAATGAAATGCGGTATCAGCGCATAGGATTAAACTGACGATTGCTTTGCACTGAGAATGCGCTTGGAAAGCCGCTATGGGTGGCGGCCCGGGTTAAATAGAGAAGCCCGTCCGATCACTTTCATGTGGCGAACGGTCGGGCTTCTTATTCCACTTGCCAATGCTCGGCTCATATTGGAAGAAAGCTACGCTAATGTTTGCGTGACACTCCTATTTTCTCCGAAGAAAGAGTCGGATAATGAAGAATAGAATTAAAAAAGGTGCCAGATATAACGCAAGTATAAAGGCTAATCCAACGAGACCTTGCAATAATGGCATAACTCCTCCAAGACACGAGATTTTGGTATTTGTTCCCATCTTATTCTGAATTGGACCAAATAGTTCCTAGCCACAAAACTACTCGTCAACTGGATCGCACCAATCTGCTGGCAAAACACAGCTTGATTCTTTATCGACATAGCACCAATCCGCAACAGGGCACTCGGCGATGTCGTAAAAATTGCATATATCAACTCCAAGACAACAAGGCTCAACGGGAGGATGTTCATTTGAACCAACAGGATGGATATGCTTCATAACAGCTCCTCACCTTAATCCAATTAGAGACTACGTTTGATCAATGCCACAGTGATCTACAACGCAGATGCTGCCGCCATCCATGTCATAGTCGCAGTAATCGTATGCACCACAGCCATCTGCTTTATCATAAACAGTACAGATGTCAGTAATGCCCAAGAGGCAGTCAAAAGACATCGGCTTCACGCCTGCCTCGTCGCCACTTCCTGGATTAATCGGATGAATATGCTTCACGACTACCTCCCTTTGAGTGCAGAAAAATCTCAATATTGTGTATAACAAACCAAGATGTCTAGTTCACCATATTTCTAGAATGGTTTCGGCGAATGTAGCAATAAGCTTCGCAGACGGTAATCAGAAGAACGAACACCTCCACAATGGTGACAGCAATGCGCTGAACCGCTTATTCCGATACAGTAGCTTCTCGTTGATTTTTCTCCTGCGAAGATGAGTGGCGGGAAATAAGGTCAAAAGCCATCTCGTAGCACATTTTTCTATATTCACATGATGCAGGGTGTAGACTCTTGGGCAAGTAGCCGTGCTCGTCTGCAGCCTCCCAGCTACAGCCCCCACCACAGAAAGACCGAGCCCAACAGTCCGTACAGTCAATTCTTTTTTCGACACCCTGACTCCAGTTTTCAATATACCTAGTTTCGTCAATTCCGGTGACGATGTTGCCCATTTTGAATCGCATCATCCCGACAAACCTGTGACAGGGGTATACGTCCCCTTCGGGAGTCACGGAAATAAAACGCCTGCCAGCCCCGCATCCGACAAAGGCGATCCTTTTGCTCATAATCAAATCAACTGCAGTTTTCAATGTTCTAAACAAGGGCTTTTCCCCTTGATCAATCTGTTTGAGATATTGATCCGCCAAATCTATTAGGCCCGCCCTGATTTTGTTTAATGAGTGTTCGTCGAGTTTGATATTCTCATCGAATGAGCTCACGGGCGAGAAGTAAATCCTTCTGAAGCCCATCTCTTTAAACTGAAGATAGTCTTCAACAAGGTTACAGTTATTATTTGTTAAGGTCGCTCTTGCGCCGAAGGGGAACGACTCGGAAAAACGACGAACGTTTTTGTCGATATCGGAGAAAGAGCCGCCTCCCGTCTTGTACGGGCGCGATGCATCGTGCTTGCATCCTGTACCATCGAGACTAATCAGAACAGAAAACCCGTGCTCCTTGAAAGAATTCACAGCAGTGTCATTCAAAAGCGTTCCGTTGGTCGTAATAGAATAGGTAAAGTTTCTATTGAGGTATATTCTTTTTGAATAGTCGACCGTTTTCCATATCAGCGGCTCGTTAATCATGGGTTCCCCACCAAAAAAGACGATCGCAAGCGTTTCGTTTTCCGATGAACTTGCGACGAGGTAGTCGACCGCCTTGAAGGCTATCTCGTCTGTCATCAGCAGAGGAGACGTTCCATAATCTCCTTTACCGGCAAAACAGTAACTACAACCAAGGTTGCATGCATGTGAAACGTGGAGTTCGATGGATCTAAGTTTTCGAGGCGTGTCTTTTGTTAAGAAAGTCCGCTCAGACAATCGTTGATACTCATCAATGTCGTCTTCAAGTTCTGCTATGGTCGTTTGGTCGTAGCCTTTCGCAGCAAGTGACTTTGTTAGCAACTTCGAGTTGACCGTTCTTCCCGATGCTTCAAATATGCGAAGCGCATCTTCTGATGCTTGGTCAACCTGAAAGCAATTGCGAGTGACCTCATCGAAGCAGTAACGACGATCACTTACTGAGAAAAAATGCATACGTTCCTCAATTTCATGCTGGACTGGCACTAACCTTGTTTATTGTCGCGCAGCTATAAAAAACCACCAGCGGGGATTCGGTGTGCGGCCCAATCGGACTCCCAAAAGGTTCTATTTGAGACTGGCAAGCTTTGTGTTGTTGGCACTTCGACAGCGCTCTTTATTCCAACATGGAGCCTCGCAGTTTGAGTCGACTTGCCTCTGGAAGGTCCGATCTTAACTTGATTTAGGATGAAAACAGATTACAGGCGCGCTCCTCTAGAAAGAAAGGAAACCAATCGCCGCCTTTCACCAGGAAAGTTTTCATAGCCCACCTCGAGCAAAATGAAAGATGCGAGAGCGATTGGGGAACAACGCGAATCTCCCCTTTTGGGTGGGAGCGAGCCTTCAGCCACCGGCGAACGACTCGCCCTGGTCAGAATCTGGAAGTGGTGCCGGGCCGCTTGGGCCTCCCCGGTGACTTCGTGGGGCTTACCTGCCTGACGTCGAGGAGTACATCCGCAAGATTCGTTCCCTATGCCGTTTGCTCTCACGCCCGCCTTAGTTCCAAGTCGGGCGAGCCGCCGCGCTCATGCGACCCGTGGCGGCGACACGTCGACGCCGCGCTCGCTGAGCACATCTTCGGTCGCGGGCGAGCACGAGGTCGCGCCGGCGCATCCGCTGGGACTGCTGTGCGTGCAAAACGGCTACGTGGTGAGCGTCCCGCGCTGGATTCAGCCGAGTGAGGAAGGCGTTGAGATCGGCGCGCTGGCAACGGGGGAGGGCGGCATCACCGACGACGTCTCGGCCCGCCATGCCCATATCTGGTGCGACGAGTCTGGCGCATGGTTTGTCGAGGACCTGTCGTCCACTAACGGCACCGTGGTGGTAAACGGGGCCACGAGTGTGTGTATTCAAGTAGAGCCCGGCCGCTCCGCCCAGCTCAACCCCGGCGACGAGCTCAAACTCGGCGAATCCACCACCTACGCCATCCTGCTCGGCGCCCTCTAGCCGGCAGTTAGGGACGTTCCTTTCCTGCCGGTACTTGGGGACACTCCTTGGCGCGTCAGAGCCAGTCGTCCGGGGATGGAGGGACCATTCTGGCCTTTGGCGGTCACCCGAGGTAAACCTTTACCGCCCGCCTATATTTGTCGAAATTACACTTAACGGCGGGGTACAATAAACCCGCATGCGGATTTCCGTTGCGGGCGCTTCCCATCGCCGGGGCGTGCCCGGGAGCATCCGGCATGCGGCCTTTGCGGCGCTCGGTCATGTGCAAGACGGGCGGTCGGGTCTGTGGGGCGCATCAGCTGTCCCTCGCCTCGGCATGTCTTCTCTCCACGCCACGTACCTGCTGCTGAGCCTGCCTGCCAGATGATTGGAAGCAACAGCGTAAATCCCATCACGCCAACATCCCGGCGATCGCCGGGGCCTGTATACCTATATGAGAGGAGAGGGGTATATGGCGCGTAAGTTTAAGTCTATGGACGGCAACGAGGCGGCCGCATATGTTTCGTATGCGTACACCGAGGTAGCGGGAATCTATCCCATTACGCCGTCCAGCCCGATGGCCGACCATGTCGACCAGTGGGCGGCCCAGGGTCGCAAGAATATCTTCGGCACCCCGGTCAAGGTCGTCGAGATGGAGTCCGAGGCAGGTGCAGCCGGTACCGTTCACGGTTCGCTGGGCGCCGGTGCTCTGACCACCACCTACACGGCTTCCCAGGGCCTGCTCCTGATGATCCCGAACATGTACAAGATCGCGGGCGAGCAGCTCCCGGGCGTCTTCCACGTCTCCGCGCGTTGCGTCGCTTCGCACGCCCTGAACATCTTTGGTGATCACTCCGACGTCATGGCCTGCCGCCAGACCGGTTTCGCCATGCTCGCCGAGGGCAACGTCCAGGAGGTCATGGACCTCTCGCCGGTGGCTCACCTTGCCGCCATCGAGGGCAAGACCCCGTTCCTTAACTTCTTCGACGGCTTCCGCACCAGCCACGAGATCCAGAAGGTCGCCATGTGGGACTACAAGGATCTGGCCGAGATGTGCGACATGGACGCCGTCCAGGCTTTCCGCGATCACGCGCTCAACCCTGAGCACCCGCATACCCGCGGTAGCCACGAGAACGGCGACATCTTCTTCCAGAACCGCGAGGCCTGCAACAAGGTCTACGACGAGCTTCCCGCCGTCGTCGAGGGCTACATGAAGAAGATCAACGAGAAGCTCGGCACCGATTACGGCCTGTTCAACTACTACGGCGCTCCCGATGCCGACCGCGTCGTCGTGTGCATGGGCTCCTTCTGCGACGTGCTCGAGGAAGTCATCGACTACCTCAACGCTCACGGCGAGAAGGTCGGCCTGGTCAAGGTTCGTCTGTTCCGTCCGTTCTCCATCAAGCACTTCGTCGACGTTCTCCCCGAGACCGTCCAGAAGATCGCCGTCATGGACCGTACCAAGGAGCCGGGTTCCATCGGCGAGCCGCTCTACCAGGACGTCGTCTCCGCTCTCTACGAGGCTGGCAAGACGGGCATCAAGGTCGTCGGCGGCCGTTATGGCCTGGGCAGCAAGGATACGCCTCCCGCGTCCGCGTTCGCTGTCTTCGAGGAGCTCAAGAAGGACGAGCCCAAGCGCGAGTTCACCATCGGCATTGTCGATGACGTGACCAACCTGAGCCTGCCCGAGGTCGAGGATGCGCCCAACACCGCAGCCCCCGGCACCATCGAGTGCAAGTTCTGGGGTCTGGGTGGCGACGGTACCGTCGGCGCCAACAAGAACTCGATCAAGATTATCGGCGACCACACCGACAAGTACGTCCAGGCCTACTTCCAGTACGACTCCAAGAAGACCGGCGGCGTCACCGTCTCGCACCTGCGCTTTGGTGATTCCCCGATCCGTTCGCCGTACTACGTGACCAAGGCCGACTTTGTCGCCTGCCATAACCCCAGCTACATCGTTAAGGGCTTCAAGATGGTCCGCGACGTCAAGCCGGGCGGCACCTTCCTGGTCAACTGCCAGTGGAGCGACGAGGAGTTCGCCGAGCACATGCCCGCCGTGGCCAAGCGCTACATCGCGAACAACAACGTCAACGTCTACCTGATCGACGCTATCGACCTGGCGGCCAAGGTCGGCATGGGCAAGCGCACCAACACGGTGCTCCAGTCCGCCTTCTTCGCGCTGGCCAAGGTCCTGCCCGCCGAGGACGCCCTGCAGTACATGAAGGACGCGGCTACCAAGTCCTACATGAAGAAGGGCCAGGCTATCGTCGACGCCAACCACAAGGCCATCGATGCCGGCGCTACCGCCTTCCGTAAGTTCGAGGTTCCGGCCGACTGGGCTACCGCCGAGGATGCCGCCCCCGTCGAGCTCTCCGAGGAGACCAAGTCCGCCATCGCCCAGCAGGTCAAGAACCTGCTTGAGCCCATCGATCGCATGGACGGCGACAGCCTGCCTGTTTCCGCCTTCGTCGATTGCGCCGACGGCCAGTTTGAGCTGGGCGCCTCCGCATACGAGAAGCGCGGCGTCGCTGTGGTCGTTCCCCACTGGGACGAGACCAAGTGCATCCAGTGCAACCAGTGCGCCTATGTGTGTCCGCATGCCACCATCCGTCCGTTCGCGATGACCGAGGACGAGGCTGCCGCCGCGCCCGAGGCTACCCGCACGCTCGACGCCATGGGCCCCAAGGCCAAGGGCATGAAGTTCACCATGGCCGTGTCCCCGCTCGACTGCATGGGTTGCACCAACTGCGTCAAGGTCTGCCCCAAGGGCGCCCTCGAGATGGTTCCCACCGAGCAGGAGATGGACCAGCAGCCCGTTTGGGACTATATGGTCGAGAACGTCTCCGAGAAGAAGGAGCTCATCGCGGCCAACGTCAAGGGCAGCCAGTTTAAGCAGCCCTACCTGGAGTTCTCCGGCTCCTGCGCCGGCTGCGCCGAGACCGCCTATGCACGTCTGGTGACCCAGGTTGCCGGCGACCGCATGTTCATCTCCAACGCCACCGGCTGCTCCTCCATTTGGGGCAACCCCGCTGCCACCGCTCCTTACTGCAAGGACAAGGACGGTCACGGCCCAGCGTGGAACAACTCCCTGTTCGAGGACAATGCCGAGCACGGTCTGGGCATGGCCGTCGGTTACGAGGCCGTCCAGAAGAAGCTGATCGCCGCTACCCAGGACATCATCGCTGCCGATGGTCCGTCCGATGAGCTCAAGGCTGCCGGCCAGGCTTGGATCGACTCCGTCAACGACGCCGAGGCCTCCAAGACCGCTGCCGCTGCCTACGTTGCCGAGCTCGAGAAGTGCGGCTGCGATGCTTCCAAGGCGATCCTCGCCGACAAGGCTTACCTCACCAAGAAGTCCTTCTGGATCTTCGGCGGCGACGGCTGGGCCTACGACATCGGCTTCGGTGGCCTGGACCACGTCCTGGCTTCCGGCCACAACGTCAACGTCTTCGTCTTCGACACCGAGGTCTACTCCAACACCGGCGGTCAGGCCTCCAAGGCCTCGAACCTGGGCCAGGTCGCTCAGTTCGCCGCTGCCGGTAAGGTGACCAAGAAGAAGTCCCTGGCCGAGATCGCCATGAGCTACGGCTACGTCTACGTGGCGCAGGTCGCCATGGGCGCCAACCCGGCTCAGACCCTCAAGGCCATTCACGAGGCCGAGGCCTACGACGGCCCGTCCCTCATCATCGGCTACAGCCCCTGCGAGATGCACTCCATCAAGAAGGGTGGCATGCAGAACTGCCAGGCCGAGATGAAGAAGGCTGTCGAGTGCGGTTACTGGAACCTCTTCCGCTTCAACCCCGAGGCTGCTGCCGGCAAGAAGTTCTCGCTCGATTCCAAGGAGCCCGCGGGCGGTTATCAGGAGTTCCTGATGAACGAGGCCCGTTACGCTTCGCTGACGCGTTCCTTCCCCGAGCGCGCCGAGGAGCTCTTCAAGGAGAATGAGCAGGCCGCTATGGACCGCTACGCTCACCTGCTGAAGCTCAAGACGGTGTACAACGAGGCCTAGGTCTCCCACCGCAGGATCTGAGGGCTAACCTTCGCGGACGTCCTCGGACATGAAAGACTGTCTCTTATACACATCTGACGCTGCCGACGACTTAATAGGTGTAG
>UQSK01000027.1 GCA_900543605.1 uncultured Collinsella sp. | reverse complement strand
GAGATTACTACGCGTCTCGTGGGCTCGGAGATGTGTATAAGAGACAGGTATGCAAACCACGCACATGGCGACCCCGGTACTGGAGGTCGCGCATCTCGAAAAGGTATACGGAGCGCTAGGCAACGTGACCCGCGCGCTCAACGACGTCAGCTTTACCGTCAACCGCGGCGAATTTGTGGGCATCATGGGCGCCTCGGGCTCGGGCAAGTCGACGTTGCTCAACTGCGTGTCGACCATCGATAGCGCCACGAGCGGCACCATTCGCATCAACGGGCAGGACGTTACGCGCATGAAGCAGGCTAAGCTTTCGCAGTTCCGCCGCGAGGAGCTCGGCTTTATCTTCCAGGACTCCAACCTGCTCGATACGCTCACGGCACGCGAGAACATCGCCCTGCCGCTCACCATCGCCCGCACAAACTCTGCAGAGATCTCGACCCGCGTGCAAGATGTGGCAGCGCGCTTGTCCATCAGTCAGGTGCTCGACAAGTATCCCTACCAGATGTCCGGCGGTCAGCAGCAGCGCGTTGCCGCAGCTCGCGCGCTCGTCACCGACCCCACCATGATCATGGCCGACGAGCCCACCGGCGCCCTCGATTCTAAAAGCGCTCGTCTGCTGCTCGAGAGCCTGGAGGCCCTTAACCGCCGTCTACGCGCTACCGTGCTCATGGTCACGCACGATAGCTTTGCCGCCAGCTACACGAGCCGTGTGCTGTTTATCCGCGACGGCAAGATCTTCACCGAGCTGCGCCGCGGCGACACCGACCGCCGAGAGTTCTTCGACCGTATTATGGAGGTCGTTGCCATGATGGGCGGTGAGGGCTCCGATGCTCTGTAAACTCGCTTGGGGCAACGTCCGCCGCGCCGGCCGCGACTACCTCGTCTACCTTTTGACGCTCACCCTGGGTGTCACGGTCTTCTATGCCTTTAACACCATCTCGATGCAGGTCGACATCGCCGGCATCGATGAAAAGGGCTTGGCGCAGGTAATGGGCAGCATGCTCGGCGACCTGACGTACTTTTTGGCCGGTGTCATGGCCTTTTTGATGGTGTATGCCAATAACTTCATCATGAAACGCCGCAAGAAGGAGTTTGGCCTGTACCAGGTGCTCGGCATGGGGCGCGGGCGCGTCGCCACGATTATGGCGCTCGAGACGGTGATCGTTTCGGTCGTGGCCTTTGTCGCCGGCATCGTGCTGGGTGTGGGACTCTCCCAGCTCATGACGTTCTTTACGGCCTCGCTCTTTAAGACACAGATCGCCAATTTCCACTTCTTTTTCTCGGTGCATGCGTTCAACCTGACCCTTGCTTGCATGCTCGTAATGTTTGTGCTCACGCTACTGCTGAACCTTCGCGCCGTGCGTCGTACCAAACTCATCGAGCTTATGGGTGCCGAGCGTCGCAACGAGAGCATCAAGACACGCAACCCCTGGATTGCGATTGCCATCTTTGCCGTGGGCGTGGTGCTTGTGGGCGTGGCCTATTACCGTCTGCTACGTGATGGGT
The DNA here is from genome assembly GCA_900543605.1 of uncultured Collinsella sp. Lineage (GTDB taxonomy): Bacteria > Actinomycetota > Coriobacteriia > Coriobacteriales > Coriobacteriaceae > Collinsella. The sequence goes on along the minus strand of UQSK01000027.1, from coordinate 22,242 downwards.
TCCCGCTAACCGCGACGGACAGCAAGCTGCAAGAGGCCATGAACCAGTTTGGTATTACGACCGCTATGGTTACCGTGGGCACCTTTGCCCTGTTCTGGGGACTCTCGGGCATGCTCATCAAGCTGCTGCAGAGCCTGCGCGGCGTGTATTGGCGCGGCCTCAACATGTTTACCGTGCGCCAGCTTGCGGCCAAGGTCAACACGGTGTGCTTTTCGATGGGCGTCATCGCGATGCTCCTGTTTTTGGCCATCACCTCGGTGACGTGCGGTATGTCGATTGCCAACGTGATGAACGAAAACCTGGAGCGCTATAATCCGGCCGACATGTCGCAGACGTATGTCTATTACACGCCCGATACGCTCGACTTCTACAAAGAGTCTTTCAATCCGTCTGAGGCCGATCGCATGGTGCTGGCCGATAGTACGGTCGATTTGTACTCCGCATGGCACGGCGATCCATGGCACGGCGATCGTAAGGGCAAGTCGGCGGACAACAACGACGAGACCGGCAAGAAGGTCAATATCGCCGATGTTGCCGGTGAGCATGTGCAGATCGATTCGTATCTGAGTTACCCGTTTGGTGGCTCGAATCCTTCGGTGACCCCAAGTGAGATGTGCAAGACCATGGGCGAAAAGCTTCCCAAAGCGTTCGGGGGTAGCAATGCCGATACGATGGGCCTGTTTGTGACGCCGGCGAGCCAGTACAACAAACTGCGCCAGATGATGGGCGAGGAGCCGGTGCACATCGGTCACGACCAGTATCTGCTCACGTGTGATATGGGCGGCGAGCTGGTCGACCTGTACACCAAGTATATGGCTGGCGGCCATGCCCTTACCTTGGGCGGGCATACGCTCAAGCCCGCAACCGATAAGTCGGACGAAGATACGGCGGCCATCGCCAACTCGGCGATGGGCAGTAATCCGGGTACCGTCGTCGTTGCCGACGAGCTGTTGTCCCAACTTAATCTGCAGCCGTATTCCAGTAGCCTGCTCGTTAACTACAAACAGGGGATGGATACGACCGAGGCAGACGAGAGTATTAAATACACTGTGCTCGACAATCTGCTCGTTGACGGCAAGGAGCCGGGGTCGTGGGGAACCTTCATCACGCGCTCCGAGATGTACGCGCAAGCAGCGCAAATGAACGGTCTTATTAGCTACCTAGCCATCTACATCGGCTTTGTATTGGTCGTTGCATGCGCGGCGATTCTGTCGATCCAGCAACTCTCCAACGTGGCCGACGGCAGCCGCAGCTATCGTGTGCTGGCACAGATCGGCTGCGACGACCGCCAGATTCGCCATTCGGTGATGGCGCAGCAAGCGGTATTCTTCCTGTTCCCGCTGGCAGTGGGCCTGGCGCACTCCTTTGTGGCACTTAAGGTGATCATCGAGCTGGTGAGCATTTTCGGAAATATGAGCATCGGCGGCACCGTGGGCCTCACCTGTGCAATCTTCCTGGCAGCCTATGGTGGCTACTTCTTGGTGACCTACCTTATGAGTACCGGAATGGTGCGAGCTGCCATAGCCACCCGCTACAGCGAGTAACCTTCTAGTCCAGAACCACCACAAAGGGGACAGGCACTTTTACGTCTATCTCAATCTGTAACATATGGCTGGCAAAATCGCCTCTATCTGTTATAGATTGAGATTGTTTGTCCCGAGCTATACGGTTTGTCTCGATCTGTAACAACAAGACGGGGATTCGGCCCCTAGATGTTACAGATCGAGACAGCGATCGTTCGATTTGGAGGAAGCCTTATGCGCACGATTACCGAGTCCGAGTCCACCCCTAAGGCCGATGGCTTCTTTATGCCTGCTGAGTTCGCCCCACAGGATCGCGTGTGGATGGGCTGGCCCCATCGCACCGATACCTGGGCCCATGGTGCCAAGCCGGCTCAGAAGCAGTATGCCGCCATCGCTCGCGCCATCGCCGAGTTCACCCCGGTCACCATGTGCGCCAACCAGGCCGACTACGCCAACTGCAAGGCCGCCTTTGAGGAAGACGAGAACGTCACCGTTATCGAGATGACCACCGACGACGCTTGGTTCCGCGACACCGCAGCCACTTTTGTCATCAATGGCAAGGGCGATAAGCGCGCCAACCACTGGCACTTCAACGCCTACGGCGGCCTCGTCGACGGTCTCTATTTCCCGTGGGACAAGGACGAGCAGATCGCCCTTAAGATAGCTGAGCTTTCCGGCTGCCGTCGTTATCGTCCCGATGACATGATCCTCGAGGGCGGTTCCATCACCGTCGACGGCGAAGGCACCGTGGTCGTGACCGACCAGTGCCTGCTTTCCCCGGGCCGCACCTGCTCTGTGGTTCTGGAGGAGGAAGAGGATCCCGAGTCCATCTGGCCCAAGTTCCACAAGAAGTTTGAGCCCTGGAGCGAGGAACTTCGCGCCTATATGGACGAGCACCTCAAGGAGTACCTGGGTGTCGAGAAGGTCATCTGGGTCAAGGAGGGTATCGATCCCGAGGAGACCAACGGCCACATCGATGATGTCGCTACGTTCGTCGCTCCGGGCGTCATGGCTTGCATCTGGACCGACGATCCCGAGTATCCGTTCTACGAGCAGTGCCACGCTGTCTACGAGACCCTCTCCAACGCCGTTGACGCCAAGGGCCGCAAGATGAAGGTCTACAAGCTCTGTATGCCTATGAACCCGCTGTTCATGGATCAGGCTTCCTGCGACACCATCGACGCCGACGAGAACGCCGAGCCGCGCGTTGCCGACGAGCCGCTGATCGCCTCCTACATGAACTACCTGGTCACCAACCACGGCGTTATCGTCCCGCAGTACGGCGACGAGAACGATCAGCTTGCCGTTGACACGCTCCAGAAGATCTACGACGAGGTCTGGGGCGAGGGCGTCTACAAGTGCGTCGGCGTTCAGTCCGAGCAAGTCGTCTTCGGTGGCGGAAATATCCACTGCATTACGCAGCAGGAACCGTCCGCTTAATCGTCTGGCTTTCCGAGGCACCCCATCTCGCCGCTCAAACCGTCGCTCGCGTACCAAAGTACGCTTCGCTCCTCTTTCGCGGCGACCTGGGGCACCTCGAAAACCCAGCCGATCAAGCGGACCGACGTAGCTAGTTACCGCATTAGTCATTGGTGCCAACCCTGGCAACAATGCAGGTCGAAAAAACGTCAGCGAAAACCCGCCAGAGCGAGCAAGGTGCCTTGAAACGAGGCGGCATTGATCTTTTGATCATGCCGCCGAAGTTGAAAGGCAGATTGCCGCCCTGGCGGGTTTGCAGCGTCGAGCCGTTACGCGGTTTGGTAAAACCGCGTAACTAAATACGCTCCGCGATTTCGTGGATGAGGTAGTCGGTCTTTTCCCAGCCCAGGCACGGGTCGGTGATGGACTTGCCAAAGACGCCGCCGTCGACCGGCTGGTTGCCGTCTTCAAGGTAGGACTCGATCATAAAGCCCTTGACCAGCTTGGAGATGGACTCGTTGCGGCGGCAGCTGTCGAGCACCTCCTTGCAAATGCGATACTGCTCCAGCGGACGCTTGCCCGAGTTGTCGTGGTTGCAGTCGATGACCGCCGCCGGATTGGCATAGCCGGCGTGCTCGGTATAGCGCTCGGCCAGACGTTCCAGGTGTTCGTAGTGGTAGTTGGGGTAGGTGCGCCCATCGAGACCGATGTAGCCGCGCATAACGGCGTGTGCGAGCGGGTTGCCGTCGCACTCGACCTCCCAGTTGCGGAAGATGAAGCTCTGGTGCGCCTGCGCGGCGTAAATGGAGTTGAGCATAACGGTGGTAGAGCCGGCAGTGGGATTCTTCATGCCGACGGGTACCGAAATGCCGCTCGATACCAGGCGATGCTCCTGGTTCTCGACCGAGCGTGCGCCCACGGCAACATAGCTCAGCAGGTCAACGAGGTACTGATAGTTTGACGGATAGAGCATCTCGTCGGCGGTGAAGAAGCCCGTTTCCTCAATAACGCGCAGGTGCATATGGCGGATGGCCTTGACGCCTTCGAGCAGGTCGTCGGGAGCCTCGGGGTTGGGGTTGTGCAACAGGCCCTTGTAACCGGTGCCCTTGGTACGCGGCTTATTGGTGTAGACGCGCGGAATGATGATGAGCTTGTCCTTGACCTCCTCGGCGGTCTTGGCCAGTCGGTTCATATACTCGAGCACCGAATCCTCGCGGTCGGCAGAGCACGGGCCGATGATGAGCACCTTACGTGCGTCCTCGCCGGTAAAGACTTTGGCGACCTCGGCGTCAAATGCCTGCTTTTTGGCGGTAAGCTCGGCAGAAAGCGGCATTTCCTCGCGGATCTCCATGGGGATCGGCAACCTGCGCTTGAATTCCATGGCCATAGGGGCCTCCTCAATCAATTGATGACAACGAAACCTTTGTCGAATGCTCGGCATTATCCGCTGTCGCACGCTAAAGTGCAACCCCTCGTCACCCCAAAACCTGCCAAAAAGGGACAGGTTTATTTTGGCAGGTTTTATCTGGGAAAATGTCGGCACTCGCTGGAAGGGGGGGTCGGCGTACGGCACGCTGGAGCAAGTTGGGTCTTCTGCGGCATACCCCGTGGGCAAAAAATGGCAAATATGAGTACTGTTGCTGGCGCAGTCTCATATCGAGCTTACAAGATAATAGGCACAACAGCAAATATGTTCATTAACGTTGGCACACAGAAGCATGCTAACGGGCGTTTTGATTAATTTGAAGGCGTATAGAAGCCGCAAAGAGGTCATTTGAGGCGGTTTTGGCTGCTACTAAAAATGTAACAGTACTCATATTTGACCTTTTTTGGCCACAGGGTCCGGAAGGGGCTGTCAATCGGGCCCCAAGAGAGCTAATTCGAGTGCCGTGGACGAAAAAACGGGGGCGCAGGTTGTCCTGCGCCCCCGTTCTCGGGCATTATCCGTTCTCTGCGGCGGAGTCTACGCCGCTTCGTCGAACTGCGAGTTGTACAGGTCGGCGTAGAAGCCGCCTTGGGCGAGCAGCTCGTCGTGCGTACCCTTCTCGACGATGTCGCCATCGCGAATTACCAAGATCACGTCGGCGTTGCGGATCGTGGACAGGCGGTGCGCGATGACAAAGCTTGTACGGCCCTGCATCAGCGCATCCATGGCGCGCTGAATGAGCTCCTCGGTGCGGGTATCGACGTTGGAGGTCGCCTCGTCCAGAATCAGCGCCGGGCGGTCAGCCAAAATGGCACGGGCGATGGTCACGAGCTGGCGCTGACCCTGCGACAGGTTAGTGCCCTCCTCGTTGATCATAAAGTCGTAGCCGCCGGCGAGCGTATGGATAAAGTGGTCGCAGCGTGCGGCGCGTGCAGCGGCTTCGACCTCGGCATCGCTCGCGTCGGGGCGTCCGTAGCGGATGTTCTCGCGGATGGTGCCGTTAAACAGCCAGGTATCCTGCAGCACCATGGCAAACTCGCCGCGAAGTGCCGCGCGGTCCCAGTCGCGCACGTCGACGCCCTCGACACGCAGCGAGCCGCCGTCCACGTCGTAGAAGCGCTGCAGCAGCTTGATGAGCGTGGTCTTGCCGGCGCCGGTGGGGCCGACGATGGCGATGGTCTGGCCGGGCTGCGCCTCGCAGCTAAAGTCGTGGATGATGGTCTTGTCGGGCGTGTAGCCAAACTTGACATGGTCGAACTCCACGTGGCCGGGGCGCTTTTCGGGAATCTGCGCGTCGGCCTTCTGCTCCTCCTCGGGCGCGGCCAGGAACTCAAAGACGCGCTCGGTGGCGGCAGCCATCGACTGCATCGTGTTGCTCACGTTGCCCAGCTGCTGCACGGGTTGCGTAAAGTTGCGAACGTACTGGATAAAGCTCTGGATGTCGCCGGGCGTGGCATTGCCGGTCAGTGCGAGCTGCGCGCCCACCACGACGACGCCCACGTAGCCCATGTTGCCCACCAAGCTCATAAGCGGCATCATCAGGCCCGACAGGAACTGCGAGCGCCAGCCACTAATAAAGAGGCGGTCGTTTTGACGGTCGAACTCCTCGATTGAGGCCTCGGCGCGGTCGAACACCTGGATGACGTTCTGGCCGGCAAAGTCCTCCTCGATAATGCCGTTGACGGCGCCCAGAACCTGCTGTTGCTCGCGGAAGTACGGCTGCGAGAAGTGAATCATTACGGTCAAGATAATCGCGGCGGCCGGCAGCGTGAGCACGGTGACGCCGGTAAGCGGCAGGCTGATCGAAAGCATCATGACGAGCACGCCGATAATCTGCGTCACCGACGTGATGAGCTGCGTCACGCTCTGGTTGAGCGACTGACCCAGCGTATCGACGTCGTTGGTGATGCGGCTGAGTACGTCTCCCTTGCTGTGGCCGTTGAAGTAGCTCATCGGCACGACGGCAATCTTGGCGGCGATTTCCTTGCGCATGCGGTAGCAGATCTTTTGCGTGACGCCGGTCATGAGCCAGCCCTGGACCAGGCTGCAGACAGAGCTCGCCAGATACAGGCAGAGCAAAAAGCCGAGCGTCTTGGCGATCCAGTCAAAGTCGACATCGCCGGTACCGTTGACCTTGGCAACCAGGCCCTCGAACAGTTTGGTGGTAACCTGGCCGAGCACCTTGGGTCCCACAATGTTAAAGATGACCGAGCACACGGCAAAGGCGACGGCGGCAAACACGGCAATCTTGTGCTGGCCGATATAGCCGAGCAGCTGCCTCATGGTGCCCTTAAAGTCCTTGGCCTTTTCGCCGCGACGCATGCCGCCCATGCGGCCCATGGGACCACGCTGGCGGGTGGGCTTGGGAATCTGAGTCTTGGTCTCGTCTGCCATTAGCGCTCGCCTCCTTCCGTGACGGCTGCAATTTCTTCTTGGGTAAGCCCCAACTCCTCGGCGGAAAGCTGCGACTGTGCGATCTCCAGGTACGCCGGGCAGCTGCGCAGCAGCTCCTCGTGCGTACCGGTGCCCACCACGTGGCCGTCGTCGAGCACGATGATCTGGTCGGCGTGCATGATGGTCGCGATGCGCTGGGCCACGACCACGAGCGCGGCGTCGGTAACGTTTTTGGCAAGCTCTTCGCGCAGGCGAGCGTCGGTCTTGTAGTCGAGGGCGCTAAACGAGTCATCGAACACCACGACCTCGGGCTTTTTGGCCAGGGCGCGGGCGATGGCTAGGCGCTGACGCTGACCGCCCGAGACATTGGAGCCGCCCTGGCTGATGGGGGAGTCATAGCCGCCCTCGCGCTCGGCGATAAAGTCCTCGGCCTGGGCGACGCGTGCCGCCTGGCACATGTCCTCGTCGCTCACCATGTCGCCGGCAAACTTGAGGTTGCTCTCGACGGTGCCCGAGAACAGGCGTCCCTGCTGCGGGATATAGCCAATGCGGCGGCGCAGCTCGGAAAGGGTCATGTCGCGCACGTCGATGCCGTCGAGCGAAATGCTGCCGCCCGTGACGTCGTACAGGCGCGGGATGAGCTGCACAAGCGTGGACTTGCCCGAGCCCGTGGAGCCAATGATGCCGAGCATCTGGCCGGCGTGCGTGGTGAAGTTTACACCGCTAATGACGTCGGCGCGGGCATCGGGATACTGGAAACTCACGTCACGGAAGGTGAGCTCGCCGCGCGGCGCGCTGGCAGCGGGCAGTTTGGGCGAGGTGGGGTCGTTGATGCTCGTGGGGCAGGTGATGACCTCTTCCACGCGCTCGGCTGCGACCTCGGCGCGGGGCAGGATGACCGAAACCATGGTGAGGATCATAAACGCCATGACGATCTGCATGGTGTAGGAGATGAACGCCATCATGTTGCCGACCTGCATCACGCCGTCGGACACGCCCTGCGCGCCAAACCAGACGATAAGCACGGTGATGCAGTTCATGACGAGCATCATGAGCGGCATCATAAAGCTCATGGCGCGGTTGGTGTAGAGCTGCGTGGTCATTAGGTCGAGCGAAGCCTTGTCAAAACGCTCGAGCTCATGTTCCTCGCGGTTGAACGAGCGGATGGGCATAAGGCCGTCGAGCAGCTCGCGGGCGGTAAGGTTCACGCGGTCCACAAAGCTCTGCATCTTTTTGAACTTGGGCATGGTGAGGCCCATGAGCACGCCGACAACGGCCGAGACCGCGATGATGGCCACGGCGATGGTCCACTCCAGGCCGGTGTGGTTGGCCAGGACGCGCATGACGGCGACGATGCCCATGACGGGGGCCATCAGGCACATGCGGATAAACAGGGTTGCGGCCATCTGAATCTGCTGAATGTCGTTGGTGCAGCGGGTGATGAGCGAGGCCTGGCTAAACTTGCCCACCTCGGCCGGCGAGAAGTGCATAACCTTGTTGAAGGTCTCGCGGCGCAGGTCGCGGGCGATGGAGCAGGCGGTGCGCGAAGCCACGGCGCCGGTCAGGATGGTGGCGACCAGCGACACCAGACACAGACCAAACATCGTGGTCGCCATGCGGCCCAGGTAGGCGTTCTGCACGTCGGCGGGGTCGATGCCCTGTGCCTTGTACTCGTCCTGCACGTAGCTCACGGCGCGCTGGGTCACGATGGAGCCCGACATGGAGCCCATTTTGTCTGCCATATCGTTGGCGCCCTCGACGAGCTTGCCCTGGTCTACCAGACCGCCCTCGACACCCAGGCGCAGGCTCTTCATGGTGATCTTACCGCCGTCGGCATCGATCTGCTTTTGCATGTTCTGCGCCGCTGCGGCCTTCTGCTGCATCTCGGCGAGCTGCTCGGGCGTCATCGCTGCCATTTGCTCGGGGGTGGGCATGGCCTGGGCAGCGTTGTTGTCTTTCTCGCTGGACGAGCCCATCATGTCGCCCATGGAGTCGGCGTCAATGCCCTGGTCGAGCGAAAGGACGACAGTCTCGGGCAGGCTCATAATGTCGGCAATCTTGCCTCCATCGGCACGCTCTTCCTCGGTACCCTTGTACGTTCGAATGCCGTTTTTGTCTGCCTTGCCAAACGCAGCCTCTACCGTCTTGGCGTCCTTGGTGCTCATAAAGAGTTCAAGGTCGTCGAGCGATTCGGCGCGGATGGTGTCGGGTACGGGCGAGGCGATGCCGCCTTGCTGCACACCCACGTCGACGATGTCGCTCATATAGGTAGGCAGCGCCAGATCGGCGTTGCAGCTGATTACGATAAGCACGATAGCTGCGAACAGTGCCAGGATATGCTTTTTAAAGAGCTTGAGAATCCTCACTCGGCATCTCTCCTTTCTTGATTGCGGTCGATAATTTCGTTGGCACGCCTTAGAAGACGCACCATCTCTTGGGTATCTGTTTCGCCGAGCTGCTCGAGGAAAGCCGCAGTGCGGTTCTCGAATTCCCGACGTTTGATTTCTAGATCCTGGAATCCCTTGTCGGTCACTATGACGTGTACGCGACGACGGTCAGTCTTTGAGTGCTCGCGCTCGACCCAGCCCTTGGCCTCGAGGGCGCGTAAGATATTGGCGATACGGGCGCTCGAGACCCAGGCACGATCAGCGAGTTCGCTCGGCGTGAGCGAACCGCCGGCGAGTATGAGGGCGCGCATGACGGCCATCTCGCCGCCGAGGGCTTTGTCCGCAAAACGCGAAATGCGCTGATGCATGCTGCCGAACTCGGTAAGGAGCTGACGTCCAAGTTCACGGAAATCGGTATCTTCCACCGAAAACCCCTAACACTAGAAACTATTTTCGGTGAAAGATGATACCCTTGCACGCGCACCCTATGCGGTAGATTTTGGGACATGCCTAGAAAACTACCTTTAGGCGACCTCCGTACACCGTCGGTGCCAGCAAAGTTAGGGGCAGATCGTTAGGCATGTCCTAAAGCCTACTCAGAGGTACTTTACCCTGCTAAAGCTGGCATAACAGCTAGAGTGAACGTCGTACAAAGGCAAGGAAAAAACCAAACAAATCGGTGAACGGTAGTTGTTTGCGCTCGCATTTCCTGCGGATTTGTAAAAAACGCCATTATGATATAAAAAAAGAAACATATAACAGCCCAGATGGAGAGGGTGGCTATGTTATCCTTCTCAGACGGGTGAAATCTTGGGTTTTGGGTTGTAGTTCCAAGGCGGACAAACGTTTTTCCCTGTACCAACGTGTGGTGAAGAACGGAAGAAGCCGGTAGTGCAAGCCGATAATTCAAGAATTCAATAAGCAGCGGTGTGAGAGAGCGCCGCATTACACGTAACTAGGAGCGTGGTTACACAATGCAGGAGGCATGGGAAGGCTTCAAGGAAGGCATTTGGACGGGAGAGGTTGACGTCCGAGACTTCATCCAGAAGAACTACACCCCCTACGAGGGCGACGAGTCGTTCCTCGTAGGTCCGACCGAGCGTACCAAGGAGCTGTGGGGCGAGGTTCTCGACCTGCTGCTTAAGGAGCGCGAGCAGGGTGGTGTCCTCGATATGGACACCAAGACCGTCACGGGTATCGTGAGCCACCCCGCTGGCTACATCGATAATGCCCATCGCGACAAGGAGACCATTGTTGGCCTCCAGACCGACAAGCCGCTCAAGCGCGCGCTGCACGTCAACGGTGGTATCCGCATCGCTTGCCAGGCTGCCAGCCAGCACGGCTACAAGGTCGACGAGAACGTTGTCGAGCGCTACACCTTCGAGCGCAAGACCCACAACGCTGGCGTCTTCGATGTCTACACCCCCGAGATGCGTGCTTGCCGCTCGGCTCACATCATCACCGGTCTGCCCGATGGCTATGGCCGCGGCCGCATCATCGGCGACTACCGTCGTGTTGCCCTGTACGGTGTCGACTACCTGATCAAGGACAAGGAGGCCCAGAAGGCTTCCACCCCGACGGTCATGACCGCCGACAACATCCGCGATCGTGAGGAGCTGCAGGAGCAGATCCGCGCCCTCGGCGAGCTCAAGATGATGGCCGAGACCTATGGTTTCGACATTTCCAACCCTGCTACCAACACGCAGGAGGCCATCCAGTGGATGTACTTCGCCTACCTTGCTGCCGTCAAGGAGCAGAACGGCGCTGCTATGTCCATCGGCCGTACCTCTACGTTCATCGACATCTACGCTGAGCGCGACCTTGCCAACGGTACCTTCACCGAGGAGCAGATCCAGGAGTTCGTGGATCACTTCATCATGAAGCTCCGCATGGTCAAGTTTGCCCGTACCCCCGAGTACCAGGCCCTGTTCACCGGCGATCCGCAGTGGGTCACCGAGTCCATCGGCGGCATGGGTGTTGACGGCCGTACGCTCGTTACCAAGATGAGCTACCGCTATCTGCACACGCTCGAGAACATGGGTACCAGCCCCGAGCCCAACATGACCGTTCTGTGGTCGACCCGTCTGCCCGAGAACTTCAAGAAGTTCTGCGCCAAGACTTCTGTCGCCAGCTCCTCGATCCAGTACGAGAACGACGACCTCATGCGCGTTTACCACGGCGACGACTACGGCATCGCCTGCTGCGTGTCCTCCATGCGCATCGGCAAGGAGATGCAGTTCTTCGGCGCCCGCGCCAACCTGGCCAAGTGCCTGCTGTACGCACTCAACGGCGGTGTTGACGAGGTCTCCAAGAAGCAGGTCGGCCCCAAGTATCGCGCCGTCGAGGGCGATACGCTCGATTACGACGACGTTGTGGCCAAGTACAACGACATGATGAAGTGGCTCGCTGGCGTGTACGTCAACTCGCTGAACATCATTCACTACATGCACGACAAGTATTGCTACGAGCGTATCCAGATGGCTCTGCACGACAAGCACGTGCACCGCTGGTTCGCTACGGGCATCGCTGGCCTTTCCGTCGTGGCTGACTCCCTGTCCGCCATCAAGTACGCCAAGGTCCACCCCGTCCGTGACGAGAACGGCATCATCGTCGACTTCGAGACCGAGGGCGAGTTCCCCAAGTACGGTAACGATGACGACCGCGTCGACCAGATCGCTCACGACGTTGTGCACCAGTTCATGGAGTACATCCGCATGAACGACACCTATCGCAACTCCGTGCCCACGACCTCGGTTCTGACCATTACCTCCAACGTCGTGTACGGTAAGAAGACCGGCTCCACGCCCGACGGCCGCAAGGCTGGCCAGCCGTTCGCCCCGGGTGCTAACCCCATGCACAAGCGCGATAGCCACGGCGCCATCGCTTCGCTGTCTTCGGTTTCCAAGCTCCCGTTCCGCGATGCCCAGGACGGCATCTCCAACACCTTCTCCATCATCCCGAGTGCGCTCGGCAAGGAGGACCAGGTGTTCTTTGGCGATATCGACCTTGATCAGCTGGGCGAGTAACTATTGTTAGTGCTATACTAACAATAACGATTACTGATTAGCGCGCCGGTTTCGGCCGGCGCCTATTAATCGAAGGAGACATATTATGAAGGTTTCTGAAGTTTCCGAGACCCAGGCCGATAACCTGGTCCACATGCTCGACGCTTACGCCGAAAAGGGTGGCCACCACCTGAACATCAACGTCTTCAACCGTGAGACGCTGCTCGACGCTCAGGCTCACCCCGAGAAGTACCCGCAGCTGACCATCCGCGTTTCCGGCTATGCCGTGAACTTCCACACGCTCACCAAGGAGCAGCAGGACGAGGTCATTGCGCGTACCTTCCACAACAAGTTCTAAAGGGATTTAACTCCTGTAGGATTACTGGGGCCGGTTTTGGGTTATTTTCCAAAACGTCCTCGGACATGCAAAGAGGCTCCGCTGCGCGCGTTGCGCGGCGGGGCCTCTTTGCGTCCTGCGGGATGTTTTGGAAAATAACCCAAAAACGGCCAAGCGGGGTTCTTCGGAGTCACCCTTTAGGCGGAACTCTCCTAATTATTTGGATGAGTCGTTTACTTACTTGTACTGTTACCGTCTTCCCGCTGTTGTTGGGGTATGCTTTGTTCGTATGTAAACGTATGACATGTTGATGGGGGAGGGTGCTATGGCTCGCGAGAGTGCTCGTTCTAAGGATACGGCTAAGCCTGGCATCAAGGAAGTTGCAGCGGTGGCGGGGGTTTCGCCTACTACGGTATCTCGCGTGCTTAATAATCGCGGCTATATTAGCCAAGAGACCCGCGATAAGGTCCATGCCGCGATGGAGCGCATCAACTATACGCCCAACGATATCGCCCGTGCCATGCTCAACGGTCGCCTGAATCTTATCGGTATGATCGTTCCCTTTGTGAGCAGCCCGTTCCATGCTCAGGTTGTGCAGGCGGTCGAGCGCACGTTAGCGGAAAACGGCTTTAAGATGTTGCTGTGCAACAGCGCCAATCGACCCGATCTTGAGCGTTCCTATATTGACATGCTCCGCCGCAATATGGTCGACGGCGTCATCGTCAACTCCCTCAATATCGGTGCCGAGGCATATGCCGAGATGGGCTTGAGCCTGGTTGGCATCGACTGCGATCTTGGCGAGGGCTCTGTCCAGATTGCAAGTGACAGCTATGGCATTGGCGAGCTCGCCACGCGCCGTCTGATTGATGACGGCTGCAGGCGTATCCTGTGCCTGCGCAGCAATAGCCGCATGCGCATGCCTGCCAATAAGCGTACCGATGCCTACCTCGATGTTGTTGAGCAGGCCGGTTTGTCCGCGCTTGTCCGTGAGGTTGAGTTCGTTAAGCCCGACGACGAAAAGGGCGCGGTCGTTGCGAAGATCCTCGATGAGAACCCCGATATTGACGGCATCTTTGCGGGAGACGATACGATGGCGGCCATCTGTCTCAACGTGATGAAGCAGCGCGGCTTGAGCACTCCAGACGATATTAAGGTCGTGGGCGCGGATGGTGCTCGCCGAACTATGACGTTTATGCCTGACTTAACAACCGTACGTCAAGATATCGATCGCATCGGAGAGCTCGCGGCGCAATCCATCATCGCTCTTATTAACGGCGAAAATCCCGAATCGAATATCAAGCTCCCCGTTGAACTCATTGAGGGCAAAACCGCGTAGTTCATCCCGTGCCAAAAGAATTCCTCAAACGCCTCTGATGACCGTTCACCGGCATATGTCAACCGTTTGCCGACGACTGGAACTGCGAAAAGACGTATTGGTGTGAAAACGTTTGACATATGAAAACGATTGACATATCTTGCCATTGTACCGAGTTAGTATGTCGTGGAAAGGAAGTCTCGGATGCACAAGGTGTATTACCAGCCTGAGGGAATTTGGGTAGGCGACATCATGCCGTACGGCGAGGACGGCACGTTCTATCTCTATCATCAGCGTGACACGCGTAACCCCGAACCTTTCGGAGAGCCGTTTGGCTGGGCACTCGCTACGACCAAGGATTTCGTCAACTACAAGGACTTTGGCGAGAGCCTTGAGCGTGGCGGCGACGAGGAAGTCGACCAGTACATTTATGCCGGCACGGTGTTTAAGGTGGGCGACAAGTACCATGCGCTCTACACTGGTTGCAATCGCGATAAGGTCCGCGCACGTTTGATGAAGCAGGTTCTTCTTCACGCAACGAGCGACGACGCCGTCAAGTGGGAGAAGAACATCGCCGAGACGCTGCTTCCGCCCCAGGAGGGTTACGATGACCGCAACTGGCGCGATCCCTTTGTGCTTTGGGATGAGGAGAACGAAGAGTACATGCTCATCCTCGGCACGCGTGTGGGCGAGGACAAGCGTCTGATGACCGGCCGCCTGGTCAAGTTCACCTCCAAGGATCTGACCAACTGGGAGTTCCAGGGCGACTGGTGGAACCCGGGCCTGTACACCATGTTTGAGATGCCTGATCTCTTTAAGATGGGCGACTGGTGGTACCTCGTCTTTTCCGAGTACAGCGACGGCAACAAGACCCGTTACCGCATGTCCAAGTCCATCAACGGTCCTTGGATTACCCCCGCTGACGACTCCTTCGACGGCCGCGCGTACTACGCCGCTCGCACCGCATTCGATGGCGAGCGTCGCGTTCTCTTTGGTTGGGTTCCTACGCGTGACGAGGGCGGCGACCCCAGCTCTTACCTATGGGGTGGCACCTTTATGCCCCTCGAGATCGTTCAGCGTGCCGACGGAACGCTCGGCACCAAGCTCCCCGACAGCATGCTTGGCGCCTTTGGCGAGGCTAAGGCAGTCGAGACCTTTGAGCTTTCCTGCGAGTCGGGCAAGGTCGAGCAGGTGCTCGCCGCGGATGCCGGCTCCACCTACTTGCTCGATGCCGACATTGAGCTCGGCGGTAACGCTGCCGGCTTCTCGGTCAAGTTCGCCGAGGACGCCGAGACCGGTCTTGCCTATGAGTTCCGCGCCAACCTGCGCGAGGGCAAGCTCGAGTTCACGCCGGCTCCCCAGTACCCGTGGTTCCAGGTCAACAACATGGGCCTCGAGCGTCCGTTGTTCTTTAAGGGCGAGGGCACTCACCATGTGCGTCTGGTCGTCGACGACGACATCGCGACCATCTTTGTCGATGATGTTGCGCTCAACGCTCGCTTCTGCAACAAGCAGGGCCAGGGTGTGGCGCTTACCGTCACCGACGGTGCGCTCAAGTGCGCAAACGCAACGATCGCGTCTCTGTAGCGGCAACGAACCGTTTTATGATCTAGAAAAGGAATGGAGAGGAACATGGACTACAAGGCAGTGTCCCAGCAAGTCGTCGACAACGTCGGCGGACTGGAGAACATCGAGGGCGCCACGCATTGCGTGACCCGTCTGCGTCTGGTGCTCAAGGATACGAGCAAATACAACAAGGCCGAGCTCGAGAACATCGATGGCGTCAAGGGCGTGCTGTACAACAGCGGCCAGCTCATGATCATTTTCGGTACCGGTACCGTCAACAAGGTTTACGATGAGTTTATGGCTCTGACGGGCGTTAAGGAGATCAGTGCTTCCGAGGTCAAGGGCGCCGAGGCGGACAAGAAGGGCAAGTTCTTCTCGGTCCTCAAGGTATTCTCGGATATCTTTATCCCCATCATTCCCGCCTTCGTCGGCGCTGCAATCATCATCGGCCTTAAGTCGCTGATCGTTGCCAACGGCCTCTTTGGCATGGAAGGCAGCCTCGCCGATCACAGCGAGTTCCTCAAGAACCTCGCAAGCTTCTTTGCCATTATCGCCACCACGTTCGACTACCTGCCTGTCCTGGTTATGTACAGCGCGGTCAAGCGTTTTGGCGGTAACCCGATCCTGGGCATCCTCGTCGGTATCGTCATGGTTCACCCGAGTCTTATGAACCGTAACACGTTCGTTATGGACCCGACGGGTGCTGAGTACTGGAACTTCGGTCCGCTATCCATTCCCATGGTTGCTTTCCAGGGCGGTGTGTTCCCCGCAATCCTGACTGCCTGGTTTATGGCCAAGGTCGAAAAGATTGCCCAGAAGTACATCCCCGAGGTCGTTTCGTTCGTCTTTGTCCCGACCGTTACCCTGATTCTTGCTAACGTCGCCCTGTTCACCGTGTTCGGCCCGCTCGGCAACCTGATCGGTGACGTCCTCGCCGGCGTAATCGATATCCTGTACAACAGGATGGGCGTCTTTGGTGCCTTTGTCTTTGCCGCGTTCCTGCAGCCGCTCGTCGTTACCGGTACGCATCAGTTCATCCAGGGTATCGAGGCCAACCTCGTTGCCACGACCGGCTTCAACTACATCCAGGCCATCTGGTCGGTTTCCATCATCGCCCAGGGCGGCGGCGCCATCGGTATGTACCTCATTCACAAGAAGCACTCCAAAGAGCGCAACATCTGCATGTCGTCCTTTATCCCGACGCTGGTCGGAATCTCCGAGCCCGCTATCTTCGCTGCAAACATGCGCTACTCGATCATCCCGTTCATCTGCGCATGCATCGGTGCAGGCTGCGGCGGTGCCTTCGTCAAGCTCTTTGAGGTGCGCGCTATCGGTCAGGGTCTGACCGGCGTGCTTGGCCTGCTCATCGTCACGCCCGAGACCCTCGTGTGGTATGTGGCTGGCAATCTCATCGCCTTTATCGTGCCGATCGTCTTGATCTTTGCCTACAACAAGGCAAAGGGCGTGCCGACCACCGATGAAGAGGGCGCTGGCGCTGGCTTCGACGTTAGCTTCTAGTTGAGCCGTTCAGTGTAATCTGAGGATAAGTCCATTTGAGGAAGGGCGTTCGACTCGTGTGAGTCGAGCGTCCTTCCCCATAGACGAGAAAGTCAACGGCGATGTTAAATCAAAAAAACAAGGTGACACGCGCGGACTATGAGCAGTGGCGTGCCGGACAGGATGAGACGGCGGCTCGCATCGCGTCCGACCCCGATAGGCTTCTGTTCCATGTGGAGCCTGAGCTTGGCTGGCTCAACGACCCCAACGGTTTGGTTCAGATTGGTGATACGTATCACATCTATCATCAATACGATCCGTTCGATGCTGCGCATGGCGGTCCAGTGCTTTGGAACCATCTGACGACAAAGGATTTTGTGACGTACGAGAATCACGGCCCCGTGCTGTTCCCCGATTCCGATTTGGATTCGAGCGGAGCGTATTCTGGTTCTGCCTTTGTACGTGATGGCAAGATTCACTACTTCTATACCGGCAACGTCAAGCATTTTGACCGCGATGATTACGACTACGTGTTGACGGGCCGTGAGCAAAACCAGATTCATATGGTTGCCGAGAATCCCGACGAATTGGGCGAGAAGCGCATGGCTGTTGGACCAGTCGATTACCCCGACGATATCGGTACGCACGTGCGCGACCCCAAGATCCTTGAGCACGATGGTATCTACTACATGGTTCTGGGCGCTCGTACGAAAGACGACCGTGGCTGCGTGCTTGTCTATACTTCGCGTGATTTAGGGGTCTGGAGCTATGCGACGCGCATTGAGCTGGGCGAGAAGTTTGGCTTTATGTGGGAGTGCCCTGATCTGTTTGAGCTTGATGGCGAGCTTATTCTCGTTTGCTGTCCGCAGGGTGTGCCTGCCGATGGTTGGCGTTACCGCAATCCGCATCAGTGCGTGTGGTTCCCTATCGAGGCCGATTGGGAGGCGCCGAGTTTTAAGATCACCGGGCAGGGCATGCCCCCGATGGTCGATGCCGGTTTTGATTTCTATGCTCCGCAGTCCTTTGAGGATGCTGCAGGCCGGCGTTTGATGATCGGATGGTCGGGTTGCCCCGATGCGACGGCGGAAAACCCGACGGTGGCGCGCGGGTGGCAGTGCGCGTTGACGGTGCCGCGAGAGCTGAGCATGCGCGATGGTAAGCTCTGCCAGCAGCCGGCGCACGAGATTGAGAGGATGCGCGGCGACTGCGTTCGCGCGACAGGCGGTGAAACCGTTGAGGAGCCGGGCCGCCTGTTTGATCTTGTGGTTTCCTGCGAGGGCGCCAAGATGGTCGAGCTCGAAATCCGCAAGGGTGTCTTTGTGCGTTATACGGACGGGATGCTTACCCTCGATATGGGTGACGAAGGCTATGGGCGCGACCAGAGGTCGATTGAGCTCGGCGAGCTTCGCGACCTACGCGTGCTTTCGGACACTACGATGGTCGAGATTTTTGCAAATGGCGGCGAGGCGGCACTTACGAGCCGTACCTATTCGCCGGCGGTTCCGGCGATGGAGCTGCACGCCGAGGGTGCGGCATCGATGAATTTCTACCGCCTCGTGCATTAACCGTGCGTGGAGCACGATTGGATTTACTGGACGGAATGTGTCGCAGTTGTCGCGGCCAACTACCGCTTACCGCATATAACGACCGTTTGCGGAATAAGTAACCCTCCTTAATAAACCGTGTAGAATCCTAGATAAGCACGGAGTTTTCCAGGGAGACGCTGTCCTTTGTTGTGTGCAAGGGGCGGCGTCTCTTTGGCGCTTGGACGCTGTTGTGCAACAGTGCGGCGGTCCGTGCCATGTATTGAAAAGCCAATGTTGAGATGGGTCGTGATAATAATGGACAAGTACGTAATCGTGGTTGAGTCTGGGTCGGATGTGACGCCGGAGCTTTGCGAGCGCTACGGCATCGTGCGCGTGCCCATGCATGTCACGATTGGTGACGAGACCGTCGAGGACGGTTCGATCGATCCGCTCGAGATTTATTCACGCTGCAACGAGTTTGGCGTAATGCCCAAGACCAGTGGCTGTGCGCCTGCGGATTTTGCGCACGTATATGACCGTATCCATGCCGAGCAGCCCGATGCGACCATTCTGCATCTTGCGTACTCCGAGGCCACGACCTGCTCGCATCAATCATCGAAGATCGCCGCCAAGGGTCGCGACTACGTCTACTCCATGGACACGCGCTTTGTCTCGGTGGGCCAGTCGCTCGTTGTCGTCGAGACCGCCAAATACATCGAGGCTCACCCCGATGCCACCGTCGACGAGATCTTTGCTTTTACGAATTCCGTCATGGACCGTGTGCTGCTGGGCTTTGTTCCTACCGACCTAGCCTTCCTTAAGGCAGGCGGTCGTCTGTCCAACGTGGCATTCCTTGGCGCCCACCTGCTCAAGATTAAGCCCTGCATTGAGGTAACGGGCGGTAAGTTTGTGGCGACCAAGAAGTTCCGCGGCTCTATGCTCAAGTGCGCCCGTGCCTTTATTGACCACATGGTTGCGAAGGGCGAGATTGACTACTCGCACATTGGCCTGGCGTATTCGGTAGGCCTTTCCGAAGAGCTGCGCGACGACATGGAAGTCTATGCGCACGACCTGGGCTTTAAGGACGTTATCTGGACTCAGGTCGGCGGTGTCATCTCGAGCCATTGCGGCCCGACCGCCTTCGGTGCGGTGCTCACGCTTAAAGCGTAAGGCCTAGCGTCTATCGATTTCTATTGCCTCGGCGGCGGGCGGGTTGCGATAACCTTCCCGCCGCTCTTGCGTGGGGCCAAATAGAACAACCCAATTGACTGCTAAACCGTTTCGCCATCATGCATATGGGCTAGAATGACTCTGGCATTTATGTAGCTAAAACCAATGAGAGGCAAGGTAGCGGGAATGGCTGAGATGACGCTCGAGGGTGTGGACGCTCGTCCCGAGGACTCTGCGTTTGCCCTGGGCCGCGTGCATTCGATTGAGACGATGGGAACGGTCGATGGACCCGGCATCCGCTTCGTGGTGTTTGTTCAGGGCTGCCCCATGCGCTGTGCGTATTGCCACAACCCCGATACCTGGTCGGTTAACGGCGGCACCATGGTGACCGTCGAGCACCTGATGGACGAGTTCCAGAGCAATCATGAGTTTTACCGCAGCGGCGGTATTACGGTGTCCGGCGGCGAGCCGCTCCTGCAGCCCGCGTTTTTAGCCGACCTGTTCCGCACCATGCACAATAACCCCGATGGTCGCGTGCATACCTGCTTGGATAGCTGCGGCTATGCGTTCGATCCCACGCATCCCGAGAAGTTCGATGCCGTACTCAACGAGACCGATATGGTGCTGCTCGACATTAAACACGCCGATCCCGTCGAGCATAAAAAGCTGACCGGTTGCGATCCCGCACGCATCCTGGCGTTTGGTGATGAGCTTGCCCGTCGCAAGATTAAGGTTGTTATTCGCCATGTAGTGGTGCCGGGTATTACCGATACGGTTGAGGAGTGCGAGGCACTCGGTCGTCTGATTGCCCCGTGGCATAACGTGGTGGGCCTGGAAATGCTGCCGTATCACACGATGGGCGTTGTCAAGTACGAGCAGCTGGGGATTCCCTATAAGCTCGAGGGCGTTCCACAGATGGATACCGCGCGCATGCCCGAGCTGCGCAACGCCGTCATGACGGGCATGAAAAAGCGCCGTGCGGAACTCAAAAACGCTATCGGCTAGCGAGCCATTCTGCTCCCCAAGGGCACTCATTGGGGACAGACTTAAATGAGTGCCCCTGGGCACCAAGTTGATTGCCAAAGAGCCCCGTCAAGTTGCGGTGGAATAGTTCTTGTTTTTTTGGCTTATGCCGCCCAAACAGGAACTATTCCACCGCAACTGCGTTTTGGGCGGAGATGCGCAACAGAATCGTGCCATATGGATAAATACGCTTGTGGTTTCTTTAAAGACACCTTAAACGCCGCTGAATATCTTTGGAAAGAAATGCCTGCTCGGTATTATGCTGCTCGTATATGAACGGTAGCAGTCAGGAGACCACGTGCGAAACGACGCATCGCGGGACGAGTATGTGCCGCAGCATAGCAGCAGATATGAGACGAAGGGCACGTCTTCGCGTGGCCTTGCCGACGCTCGCATCCGCGTGACGAAGATTGCCGCCATTGGGATGTTAACGTTGGCGGTTATTATCCTCGGAATTACCGCCAAAACCTACGCGTCGGAGCGAATGGCACACTCAGATGCGTCAACGGTACAGACGCAAAACAAAAAGGGCTCTGAATCTAAAGCCACCGCAAGCCAAACCCTGTCGACAGCGAGTCTCAAGACGAGGCTTTCGAAGGCGGACTTTAACGATATTCCCTCAGGCGATACCGTGCAGACCTTCTCGCTGGTTGATGACCAGATCCCCGCCCTGGAGGATGAGGGCCTCGCCGCGCTCCAAGATGCCCTTGATCAGGCCAAGGAATTGGGCGATGTGGGCGTGGTGTTCTACGACCTGTCAAGTGGCAAGGGCGTGACGTATAACGCCGATGTCGAGGTTTACGGTGCGAGTAGTTATAAGGCGCTCTATGTGCTCTACGTCTGCGAATCCCTGGTCGAGACGGGTCAGGTCTCACTCGATGATTCCCTTGGCACCTATGGTGGCTATAACATGGGCTGGCAGACGGTGCGCGAACTCATCGAGGCCGCGGTCGTTAATTCGGATAACGACTCGTTTATCGCGTTACGCGCGGCGTTTGACCGTGTCGGTTACGAGGATTGGATTGTCGGTCTTGGCATCGATTACGATACTGCACTCGATCCGATGAGTGATTTTCCCACTTATTGCCCGCGCACCTCGGCCAAGTTGTGGCGCGAGATGTGCGAGTATTTGAGCTGTGGCAGTGAGGCCTCCCAGTGGTTATCTGAACTGTTGTCATCAACATCGCGCTCATTTATCCGTGATGGGATTGCCGACGAGCAGGTTTTGGTGCGCAACAAGGCAGGCTGGATTAGCGAGGATGGTTGCTATTCGACATGCGATGCGGGCCTTATCGACATCGATGGCCGTACCTATGTCATGAGCATCATGACATCGATGCCGTGGAGCGACCACTCGAGCGAGGCTGTGGCCGCGATTGCAAAGGCGCTCTTTGATGTGCGGTCCTCGTTGGCCTAGCGACTTCGTAAAAAGTGAAAGATCCAAAATGCTGGTACCATACCGTGGATAAGCAATTTGTACGGATTTGGGGGATGGCATGGCAACCATCGCGATCATAGGCGCACTCGAAAAAGAGGTTGCGCAGATTAAGGAAGAACTGAGTGGCGCGCATGAGGCGCAGGAGGCGGGCTTGACCGTTGTGAGCCTGTCTCTTATACACATCTGACGCTGCCGACGACTTAATAGGTGTAGATC
>UQSK01000026.1 GCA_900543605.1 uncultured Collinsella sp. | reverse complement strand
CCTGTGGAGGGGAGAACCCCGTTGGGCGGGGACTATTCGTGATGCTTGATATCGCATCGCAGCATGGAAGCACGGACCATCTTCGCGATGGTCCGACCGGTTGATGGGCTAGGACGCGCATTCAGCAGGGAAGGGGATGGCTTTTAATGCCGCTTTTGGCTTATGCGTGCCGCGCTCTGCGTATGGCCATTCTGCGGTGCAAAAGCATTCTTGAAGTCTGCTAAGTGAATTCGTTTTAATCGCGCACGTGACCGTTTGCCCATATCGCACAACAGGATTCAGTGTTGATTGCCCGTGTGATGACAGTGCGAGTTTCGGGGAGTGTGGCGTGAGCGGAGTCGCCGCGTTGTATAAGTCTGGCCGGCCCGACTGATGTGTCGCCCTGTCGGGTCGGCCGAGAATGGTGAAGAGATCCCGCTGTTGAATGAACGAATGTTACAAGCAGCTCTTCAAGGCGCTTTGGGCGTTGGCTGGGGCTGCGCAGTCAATCGCATGCAGTGATAGGCGAGGTGATTGCTCGATGAGCCGGCGACTAGTTCTGTGCTGCACTCGTCTCGGTGCCGCCGTTGTCTGCTGAGTACCTGAATGCGTAGGCCGCAACGACGGCATCATAGACGGCTGCGACTACGTTATCCACGACGGCTGCAAAGTTGACCACAACGGGAACGGAGCCGGTTTTGGAATCCATCCTCTCTACTTCTGGGGGCTCGTACATGGGAACATCTCCTTAGAATTGGGACAGGACACTCAGGTCGCCTAGATCATTGTCGATTAGGTCGATATAGAGGTCGCCGTCCATATTGATGTCTGCAATCAACGATGAGATCTCTTCCATCTCGTCAATCGAGTGCATGCGATTGGCCAACGCGGTAACAACGGGCTTATCCCAAACGGTTGCCATTCCGGCATCGTAGTATTCCTGAAGACTGTGTTTGCGAACGTTTCCGATGATGAGAGGTATATAGGGGGATGCGACGATATTGCCATTGGCGTGGATGGCCACTTGGTCAAATTGCATTTTCAGTTGAGGGAATCTGACCAAGTGGTCGATAGGGTCGCCCCACTCAAACATGAAGCAGCCTCGATAGTCCGGATCGTATCGAAGATCGTTGATCGTGTTGACTAGCCGACGGTATTGATTATTAGAAGGGCGAATCGTGCGGTTTCTTCGGGCTCTACCGAGGAGCATGAGTGGCTGAACTCGAAGGTCAATTCGGTCAGTTCTACCCGACGATTTCAGCTTGTCTCGAAGCATCGTATAATCTGGCTTGAAATCGTCGACATTGAACGATGCCGGACAAAAGGCAATTGAAAAGTGCAGTGAGGCTTCGTTCAGCGCGATATCGATGGCGTCGAGCACCCGGTCGTAAAGCCCCGGGAGCCCCCGCATATGTTCGTGAGAATCGCGTAGGCCATCGAGGCTAAACTGTATGCCGTTTAAACCGGCGCGTTCGAGCTCATGCAACGTAATTGAGCTTACGAGCAGACCGTTTGACACGAGATTGCATTTGACGCCAGATGCGTTGAGCCGCCGCAAGGATTCGATGACAAGGAATGGACTGGAGTGGTGGCGATGTCGGGCGTTGTGGTTCCAATGGTTGAGTCATGCCTGCTGCTGGTGTTCGGAATAATGATGTATCGAGGCAAGCTCACGGGATTGCTTGCCGGAATGTCATTGCTATCGGGAGAGCGTTTAGAGGAGGCAAAGCGGACGGCCGAGACTCAAGGTGTAAACCGAGTGATGGGGGCGGCTATAGTTTTCTCCGCAATATGCCTTTTTCTCTCGTCCCTTTTTCGGACAAAAGGGCTATTTTCGGCCTGATGGTGGCTGCCGTTATAATCTCCGCGCTTGCCTATGAAAATAGGGGGCCTATTCGTATGTATATAAAGGCGAAATGGGACCCTGGGCACCGCAACCCGCGATAATGTCTTGAGCAAGAATTTACAACAAGGGATATATGGGGCGATTAAGCGGCGAACAAATTCAGTTTTGGATAAAAGGTCGCTTGATGGGAGCTGGCATGTTTAAGAAGACGGTTCACGAGTTGTTTCGGTGTAAAGGGTCATGGCTTTTCGTGATTCTCATGTCGGTGAATTTTGCTCTCTCGTGCGTCATGTGTAATGGGGTTTTGGCTACTTTAGATATGGGCACGTTCGCTGATTGAAGTAATTAAAAGAGACACGTCCCAAATTAGCTAATGTTCATAGTGCTCAGAAGTGTTCCCTTCAGGCTTTGCTTGGGCAGATGCGTTTGTGGCAATCGAGATTCCGAGATTGGACATGGCGAAATCTGCGAAGGCTTTGTCGTAGACCTCGGACGTAAAGGGTGCATCTGCAAGAGCCGGAATGGGGGTACTGCGACGGTTGCGATGGTGAGGACGTTGAGTGTGATGGCGCCTGGGGATGCTGCGAGGCAGCGGATTGGCATGCGGGGCGTCGACTGGTCGCTCGTTTTTCGCTTCGCCGATATCCCCTTGAGCGGCGAGTGCCAGTCCAAGAGCATTGAAAATCGTCAGCAGCTTGTCGAGTCGAATGCCGGTGGCGTCTCCTAGCTCGAGCGATGCGAGCAGGCGCTCCGAAACACTGGCCGTTTTAGCGAGGGCGGCACGGGTGAGACCCTGAGCCTCGCGTGCCTGGCGCACGTAGATGCCAGCTTGGCGCGGTGTGGTGATGGGAAGGGTGTCCACGGCGATCTCCTAACGTGCAGACTTTTGCATATTAGTATGACATGCAAAAGTCTGCACGAAAAGGCCTCATGCAAAACTCTGCATAAGGCCTTGTGCTGGCGTTGAGTTTTGAGCGATTGTGCTTGGCGTTACAGCGCCAAAATCCCCAGATGCTCAAGCAAGATCTTAAGCCCGATGAGGATGAGCACGACGCCACCCACGATGGTGGCGGGTTTTTCGTAGCGCGCGCCAAAGGTGTGGCCGATCGCTACGCCGGCGACGGAGAAGATAAACGTTGTGACGCCGATAAGCGATACAGCGGGAACGATGTCGACCGAGAGCGCCGCAAACGAGATGCCTACGGCTAGGGCGTCAATTGAGGTGGCGATGGCGAGGATTAGGTACTCGCCCAGGTCAATCTTTTCGGCATCCTTGCCGTCGCCCTCGCCCTCGTCCTCGGTAAAGGCTTCCCACAGCATTTTGCCGCCGATAAAGGCCAGAAGGATAAAGGCGATCCAATGGTCGATCGGTCCGATGATGCCCATGAATTGACTGCCGAGCGCCCATCCGATTACGGGCATGCCGGCCTGGAAGCCGCCAAAGAACAGGCCGAGCACCACGGCGACTTTAAGGTTGATCTTTTTCATGCCGAGACCCTTGCAGATGGAAACGGCAAAAGCGTCCATCGAAAGGCCGATAGCGAGCAACACAAGCTCTGCGAGTCCCATAGTCTGGCCCCCTCTCTGCGGGCGAGCCCGATTACGCGACTACTCCCTCATTAATATGAGACCCGATGCTACCACATGAGCAGTCAAGAGAGCCTCGTCCCAAATGAGCTACCTAAGCTGTGTTCGCTCATTCTGTAAGCATCGGATTTCGCAAGCGCCGCAGGGACAAACCGTGAGAAACTATTTAGCGTTTATGGAGCGTATACGATGGGAGCGATGCCTTGGATAAGAACGAGCTGCAAAAGCGTATGGAACAGGCCATCCGCCTGACGGCACCTGGTCAGCCGATCCGCACCGCCCTCGACATGATCATCGCCGGTCACCTGGGCGCCCTTATCTGTGTCGGCGACACCGAAAACGTGCTCGCTGCCGGTAACGACGGCTTCCCGCTCAACATTTCGTTCACCTCGAACCGTCTGTTCGAGCTCTCCAAGATGGACGGTGCCATCGTCATCGACGGCGACCTCACCCAGATCTTGCGCGCCAACTTCCACCTCAATCCCGATCCCTCGCTCGCCACGAGCGAGACGGGCATGCGTCACCGCACCGCCGCTCGCATGTCGGTGCTCACCGATGCCATCGTGATTTCGGTCTCGGCCCGTCGTGCCGTCGTTAACGTGTACGTTCACGGCAAGAGCTACGAGATTCAGCCCGTCACCACCATCATGAGCTCGGTCAACCAGCTCGTCGCCACGCTCCAGACTACCCGTCAGTCGCTCGATCGCTCCCTGCTGCGCCTGACGGCCCTCGAGCTCGACGACTACGTTACGCTCGCCGACATTACCGGTATTTTCTCGAGCTTCGAGATTATGCAGCAGGCAAAGACCGAGCTTAAGGATTGCATCGTCAAGCTGGGCAACCAGGGCAAGCTCGTGCAGATGCAGCTCGAACAGCTCGCGGGCTCCAGCATGGATACCGAGTACGATCTGATGATTCGCGACTATGCAAGTGATTCCTCCGAGGCTAATGCCGAGAAGATTCGTGCAGAGCTCGCTCACATGACGCCTAAGGACCTGTCCGACCCGCAACACGTGGCGGCAGTTCTGGGCTATGACGACCTGGACGAGGACTCCGTCATGACGCCGCTGGGCCTGCGCACGCTTTCGCGTGTGTCCGTCGTGCGCGACGGCGTGGCCGAGAAGATCGTCGACGAGTACGGCTCGCTGCAGGAGCTCATGGACGACATCAGCGAGGATCCGGAGCGCCTGGGCGACTTTGGCGTCAACAACCCTGCCATTCTTGCGGACTCGCTGTACCGCATGAAGGGCACCAAACAGGGGAACGCATAATGGCGCCCGTATGCGCCGTGGTCGTTGCCGGTGGCAGCGGCCAGCGCTTTGGTAATCCCGGCGGCAAGCAGCTCGTTAACGTGGCGGGCCGTCCGCTCATGAGCTGGTCCATCCGCGCGTTCGATCGTAGCGATAAGGTCGGCCACATCGTCGTGGTTTGTCCTGCCGAGCGCCGTGCCGAGATGCGCCGCCTGGCCATCGACCCGTTTGACTATGACACGCCCATCAGCTTTGCCGATGCCGGCGATACCCGTCAGGATTCCACTCGTGCCGGCGTGCATGCGGTTCCGGCGGGTTTCGAATATGTCGCCATCCACGATGGCGCTCGTCCGCTCATTACGACCGAGGCCATCGACCACGCTATCGACGTGCTCATGGGCGACCGCTCGCTCGACGGTGTCGTGTGCGGTCAGCCCGCGATCGACACGCTCAAAATCGTCGACGGCGATGATATCGTCGAGACGCCGCCGCGCGAGCTCTATTGGGCCGCGCAGACGCCGCAGATTTTTAGCGTCGACGCCATGAAGCGCGCTCACGCCGCTGCTATCGCCGAGGGTTTTATCGGTACCGACGATTCATCGCTGGTCGAGCGCATGGGTGGGCGCGTCCGCTGCGTCCAGAGCCCACGCGACAACCTTAAGGTGACGGTGCCCGAGGACCTGCGTCCCGTAACCGCGATTCTGCTTGGCCGTATGGCCGAGGGAGAGGACCTTCCCCATGTTCAGTAACCTGCGCATTGGCCACGGCTACGACGTCCACCGTTTGGTGGAGGGACGTCGATGTATCATCGGCGGGGTCGACATTCCCTACGAGCGCGGCCTGCTGGGCCACTCGGATGCCGATGTGCTCGCGCACGCCTTGGCCGATGCCATTCTGGGCGCCTGCCGCGGGGGAGACATCGGCAAGCTATTCCCCGACACCGATCCTGCCTACGAGGGTGCTGATTCGATGGTGCTGCTCGCCCGCGTGATGGACTATGCGCGCGAGCTGGGCTTTGAGTTTGTCGATGCCGATTGCACCATTGCCTGTCAGCAACCCAAGATCACCCCGCACCGCGATGCCATGCGCGCCAACCTTGCCCATGCCCTGGGCGTTGACGTCGAAAATGTGGGCGTCGCCGCCACCACGACCGAAAAGCTCGGTTGGGAAGGCCAAGGCGAGGGAATCGGCGCCTGGGCCGTCTGCCTGCTACAGAAAACCGTTAAGGAGTAACGAATGCGTATCTACAACAGCGCTACCCATAAAAAGGAAGAGTTCCAGCCCATCGAGTCCGGCAAGGTCCGCATGTACGTGTGCGGCCCCACGGTCTACGACAACATCCACATCGGCAATGCCCGCACGTTCATCAGCTTCGATGTGATTCGTCGCTGGCTCATCGCGAGCGGCTACGAGGTCACGTTCGCCCAGAACCTCACCGATGTCGACGACAAGATCATCAAGCGCGCCAACGAGCAGGGCCGTACGGCTGCCGAGGTCGCGACGGAGTTCTCCGACAAGTTCATCGGCGTCATGCGTGCCGCCAACGTGCTCGATCCCGATGTGCGTCCCCGTGCCACCAAGGAGATCGGTCCTATGATCGCCATGATCAAGACGCTTATCGAGCAGGGCCACGCTTACGCAGCCGATAACGGCGATGTGTACTTTGCCGTGCGCAGCGATCCCAACTATGGTCAGGTCTCGGGCCGCAACATCGACGATCTTATGGTTGGCGCGCGCATCGAGGAGAACGAGGACAAGAACGACCCGCTCGATTTTGCCCTGTGGAAGGCCGCCAAGCCGGGCGAGCCCAGCTGGCCGAGCCCCTGGGGCGAGGGCCGTCCCGGTTGGCACACCGAGTGCGCCGCCATGGTGCATCGCTACCTGGGTACTCCGATCGACATCCACGGCGGCGGCTCCGACCTTGCCTTCCCGCATCACGAGAACGAGTGCGCCCAGGCCACCTGCGCCTGGCACCAGGGCTTCTCCAACACCTGGATGCACACGGGCATGCTGCTGGTAGACGGCGAGAAGATGTCCAAGTCGCTCGGCAACTTCTTTACGCTGGCCGAGGTCCTCGAGCAGCACTCCGCTGCCGCCCTGCGCCTGCTGATACTGCAGACGAGCTATCGCTCGCCGCTCGACTTTTCTTGGGAGCGCCTGGAGGGTGCCGAGAACTCGCTCACGCGTATCGCCGGTACGGTCGAGAACCTGCGTTGGGCCGCGAACCACGCGACGGCCGATGCCGACGAAGCGGCTGCCGAGGCGTTTGCCGCCAAGGCCGCCGAGACCCGCACCACCTTTAAGGAGTGCATGGATGACGACTTTAACACCGCCGGTGCCATGGGTGCTGTCTTTGGCTTTGTGACCGAGTGCAACCAGTACCTGGAGCAGGCGGGCGATGCTGCCGACAAGGCCGCTGCCCTGGCCGCCGCCGATACGCTGGTCGAGCTGCTCGATACGTTTGGCGTCGAGCTTCCCGAGCCCAAGGTCGAGCTGCCGCTGGGCCTGCTGGGCGTTGCCGCCGGCCTGGTCGCCTACACGGGCGACGACGTGGACGAGGCTGCTGCCAAGATTCTCGAGGCCCGCGCCGAGGCCCGTGCCGCCAAGAACTGGGATCTGGCCGACGCCATCCGCGACCAGCTCAAGGACCTGGGCCTGACGATTGAAGATACCGCCGCCGGCACTCGTATCAAATCTCTCTAATCCCCGCGGGTTTCCCAAGCACCCGACCTTGCCGTTCAAACCGTCGCTCGCGTACTCAAGTACGCGTCGCTCCTCTTTCACGGCAATCTCGGGCACTTGGAAAACCCGTACCGACCGCCCGAATTAATATTCATGGGCGGTCGTTTATTTTGTTTCGTTTGATAGTTGTATTTAGGAGGTCGCTTTATGGCCGACAATCGCAAGCGTGCACCTCGTGGCGGCAAGCAGGCTGCTTCTGGCTCGCGTCCGATTCGCCGCAATGACCGCGCTGCCGCTCCCAAGGGCCAGCGCGATCGCGCCCAGGCCGCACGTCCGCAGCGCGATCGCAACCGCGACGCTGTCCAGGCTCCCAAGGGCGAGTTTATCGAAGGTCGTCGTGCTGCCGCCGAGGCGCTACGCACTGGTTTTCCCATCAAGTGCGCGCTCATTGTCGAGGGTGGAGAGCGCGATGCCGCCTTGTCGCGCCTGGTCGACGACCTCAACGCCGCGGGCGTCCGCATTAAGTATGTGCCGCGTGCGCAGCTCGACGCACTGTCGAGCCATGGCGCTCATCAGGGCATCGCACTCGAGGTTGGCAACTTCCCCTATGCCGATGTTGCCGATATCCTCGATCGCGCGGGTGACGGACCGGCGCTCGTCGTCGTGCTCGACCATGTGACCGACGATGGCAACTTTGGTGCGATCGTGCGCTCTGCCGAGGTCGTGGGCGCGGCCGGCGTCATCATTGCCAACAAGCGCGCCGCCGGCGTGACCGTGGGCAGCTACAAGACTTCTGCCGGCGCCGTCATGCATCTGCCCATCGCGCAGGTGCCCAATATCGCCCGTGCGCTCGATGACCTCAAGGCCGCTGGCTTTTGGGTGGGCGGTGCTTCCGAGCACGTCGAGGGCAGCTGCTGGGATGCTCCCTTCGAGGGCCGCGTGGCGCTCGTCATGGGTTCCGAGGGCGATGGCATCTCGCGTCTGGTGCTCGAGAAATGCGACTTTTTGACCAAGCTTCCCCAGCGCGGCATGACCGAGAGCCTCAATGTTGCCCAGGCGACCACAGCGCTGTGCTTTGAGTGGCTGCGTCGCAACGCCGGCGAGCTCATGGGGGAGGAGTAGCGCATGTCCAAGAAGAACCGCGCCAAGTCCAAGGCCAAGCGCTTTGGCGAGGGCTCGGCCAAGCCGATTGTTTCGGCCGCGACCTATGGCGTGGGCGGCAATGCGTTTGCGCAGGCCATCGCCGACCCGGTCTCGACGGTGCACTCCAACAAGCCCGAGCTGTTGGTGGTCGACGGTTACAACGTGATCCACTGCACGCCGCGCTACGAAAAGCTCGTGTACGACCATTCCGACGATCCGTATTCCAGCGACGTTCACGATATGGCGCGCACTGCCCTCATCAACGACGTCGCCGCCTTTGCCCAGGGCCGCTACGAGGCTGTGATCGTGTTTGACGGCGCGGGCAATATCTCCAGCGAGCGCCCCAACCTGCCGGCCCGCGGCGTGCGCATCGAGTTTTCGCCGACGGGCGTCTCTGCCGATACCGTGGTGCAGAAACTCTGCATCGAGGCACGTGAGGAAGGCCGCGCGTGCTCCGTGGTTTCGAGTGACGGCACAATCCAGGCCGTCGTCATGGGCAAGGGCGTCACGCGCATCTCGAGCCGTATGCTGGTGGACGAGATCAAACAGATCGACAACGACGTTCACGAGGCCGAGGAAGCCCCGCAAATCAAGATGACTCTGGGTAGCCGCCTGAGCCCCGAGGCCCTGGCAAAGCTCAAGGCCCTTCGCGGGAGGTAGGGGATTGTCCATAGAGACCCGTTTCCCAATTGGCCAGCCCGTTGATTTGTAATCAATGGGCTGCGGGTTACCGTCGCCAAAACGAATAGTTTTTTGTTTTGGCGAACAGATAAAACTATTCGTTCTGGCGAATAGTTTTGAGATGTGGTCGGCCGAAAGGCCTGTTGCGCCACGTGCTCAATTCCTTTATCCTAAACAAGCTTCGCGCGAAAGCGCCAAGTGTGCCAGTGTGGCGCAACGGTAGCGCAACTGATTTGTAATCAGTGGGTTGCAGGTTCGATTCCTGTCACTGGCTCCATGAGAGTTTCGGGCTCTGTTCCTTATGGGACAGGGCCCGTTTCTATTTATGTCGATATGTAAGCGGGTTTGACTTCCACCAAGCTTCAGGTTTGTCTCGATCTGTAACACGGGTGGGCTGAAAACCCTCCTTATAGTTACAGATCGAGACAATGCCAAGGGATGGCCGATAACATCTCGATCTGTAACACGAAGAGGCCGAAAACCGTTCTAGCTGTTACAGAATGAGACGTAAGCTGGGGTCTCTGCGTAATATCTCGATCTGTAACAGATGGGGGAGGAATAACCCTCTTGCTGTTACAGATCGAGACAAAGGCCGGGCCGGTCCCGGTCATCCTGGTCGAGCGAGGATTTCCGGACATACGAGCGTGGAAAATCTCCCGCCTAGTGAATGAGCGTGGATAATCTGCCACTTTGGCCTTGGGAGTACGCCAAAAGTGGGAGATTATCCACGCTCGATTCTGTCTGGGAAGCCCGATCTCGACCTATATATAGGTGCAAATGAGTCGTTATCGAAGTAATATTCTGCAGGCTCACTCCACTACGCCAAAGTGTTCCCTCGGGAAATGTCACCGCTATATGCAAATTCATCGTCCTTCATATCCAAACTCAGCAAAACCGCAGGTCAAAAGCATATAGATACGCCCGGAGCCGTGTATCTAGAGGTTTTCGTTGACAGCCCCCGAGGTGGCATCGTATTATCTTCTTCGTTCGCAGGGGCGGCGGTCCAAAAGACCAAAGGACCTGCGGATACTTGAACGATTGGGAGTTTGCCCGAGTGGTTAATGGGGACGGGCTGTAAACCCGTTGGCTCTGCCTACATAGGTTCGAATCCTATAGCTCCCACCCGTCAAGTGCCTGTATAGCTCAGTCGGTAGAGCACTTCGTTGGTAACGAAGAGGTCACCAGTTCAAGTCTGGTTGCAGGCTCCATCCGGCGGTGTAGCTCAGTTGGTTAGAGCACACGGTTCATACCCGTGGCGTCACTGGTTCGAATCCAGTCACCGCTACCATAGGTAACACGGTGGCTTCTCAATAGTATGTTGAGAGGCCACTATGGTATAAAGGCAAAGTCCCGTCCGGGGACGACCTGTTTAGAGGAGGGCTTTATGGCCAAAGAGAAGTTTGAGCGCACTAAGCCGCATGTTAACATCGGCACCATTGGTCACGTCGACCACGGCAAGACCACGCTGACCGCTGCCATCACCAAGGTTCTCTCCGAGACCGAGGGCTGCAAGGCTGACTTCACTGCGTTCGAGAACATCGACAAGGCTCCCGAGGAGCGCGAGCGCGGCATTACGATTTCCGTCTCCCACGTTGAGTACGAGACCGCTGCCCGTCACTACGCTCACGTTGACTGCCCGGGCCACGCTGACTACGTCAAGAACATGATCTCCGGTGCTGCTCAGATGGACGGCGCTATCCTGGTCATCGCCGCTACCGACGGCCCCATGGCTCAGACCCGCGAGCACATCCTGCTCGCCCGTCAGGTCGGCGTCCCCTACATCGTCGTCTTCCTGAACAAGTGCGACATGGTCGACGATGACGAGCTCATCGACCTCGTCGAGATGGAGACCCGTGAGCTCCTCTCCGAGTACGATTTCCCCGGCGACGACATCCCCGTCATCCGTGGTTCCGCTCTGGGCGCTCTCGAGGGCGACGCCAAGTGGATGGACGCCATCCGCGAGCTCATGAAGGCTGTCGACGAGTACATCCCGACGCCTGCTCGTAACAACGACCTCCCGTTCCTGATGGCCGTTGAGGACGTTATGACCATCTCCGGCCGTGGTACCGTTGCTACCGGCCGTGTCGAGCGCGGTGAGCTCAAGCTCAACGAGCCCGTCGAGATCGTCGGCATCAAGGATACCCAGAACACCGTCGTTACCGGTATCGAGATGTTCCGTAAGTCCATGGACTTCTGCGAGGCTGGCGACAACGTCGGTCTGCTGCTCCGCGGCATCAAGCGCGAGGACATCGAGCGCGGCCAGGTTCTCTGCAAGCCCGGTTCGGTTACCCCGCACACCAAGTTCACCGGCGAGATCTACGTTCTGACCAAGGAGGAGGGCGGCCGTCACACCCCGTTCTTCGATGGTTATCGTCCTCAGTTCTACTTCCGTACCACCGACGTTACCGGTACGGTCAAGCTCCCCGAGGGCACCGAGATGGCTATGCCTGGTGACCACATCACCATCGAGGGCGACCTCATCCACCCGATCGCCATGGAGGAGGGCCTGCGCTTCGCTATCCGCGAGGGCGGCCACACCGTCGGTTCGGGCATTGTCTCCACGATCATTGAGTAAATTAGCTCTTTGATATAGCTGACTTAGAGAACCCGGCACTTATATGGGTGCCGGGTTCTTTTCTGCAATGGATATTGAGCCGTTGCTGGTGTCGAGAGGATCGATAATGGTCCTGGGTGCACCGTCGATTAGATCTCGTTGGCTCCATTGATGTGTTCCAAATATGAATGGGTTCACCGAGAACCAATTGATTCGAGGTTTTCGTTGACAGCACTTACGTAGAGCTGATAAAGTATCAACTCGTGCCCGTACGGGGCGGAAATGAAAGGTTCAGGATACATGCGTACTCTAGTTACTCTTGCGTGCACTGAGTGCAAGCGCCGCAACTATACGACCACCAAGAACAAGTCGACCATGCCTGATCGTATGGAGATCAAGAAGTATTGCCCCTGGTGCCGTCACCACACGCTGCACAAAGAGACTCGCTAGTCTCTAGTCACATACGCCAGTAGTTCAATTGGTAGAGCATCGGTCTCCAAAACCGAGTGTTGAGGGTTCGAGTCCTTCCTGGCGTGCCAGTCATTATTCCGTAAGCTCCCAATTGGGGGCTTACGGTTTACTCATGTATAAGCGCATTGCGCGGAGGTAACCCAAATGGCCAACAAGAAGAACAAGAAGAAGGCTCAGCAGCAGGCGCCTGCCAACAACGCTGCCGCCAACTCCAAGGTTGAGGCCAAGAAGGCCGTTGCCAAGAAGAACGAGAAGGCTGCGAAGTCCAAGAAGAACGAGAAGCCTGGTTTCTTCGCCCGCACCAAGAAGTATTTCGCTTCGGTCAAGTCCGAAATGAAGCGTGTCACGTGGCCCGATAAGAAGGAGCTCGTGAACTACTCCGTCGTCGTTTGCGCTTCTCTGATCGTCGTCGGCGTCGTCATCGCTCTGCTCGATGCTGGCTTTGGCGAGGCTCTTGCTCTGTTCTCTGGATTGAGGGGCTAAACCATGTCTAAGCGTTGGTACGTCGTTCACACTTACTCTGGATACGAGAACCGCGTTAAGTCCGATCTCGAGCATCGCATCGAGACTATGGGCATGCAGGACCGTATCTTTGATATCGAGATTCCTATGGAGCGTGTCACCGAGATTAAAGAGGGTGGCAAGCGTGAGACCAAGGATTCCAAGATCTTCCCGGGTTATGTCCTGGTCCGCATGGAGATGGATGACGATGCTTGGACGTGTGTTCGTAACACGCCTGGCGTCACCGGTTTCCTGGGCGGCAACGGCAAGCCCGCTCCGCTTTCCCGCGACGAGTACAACAAGATGACTCGTCGTCCCGGTAAGGGCGATTCGCCCAAGCGCACCTCGGTTGATATTCAGGTCGGCACGTCCGTCCGCGTCACCGATGGTCCGCTTACCGACTTTGATGGCAAGGTCTCCGAGGTTAACACCGAGGCTGGCAAGCTTAAGGTCACGCTGATGATCTTTGGCCGCGAGACGCCGGTCGAGCTCGACTTTAACCAGGTCGCTGTCATCGCTTAAGTTTTCGTCCGTTCGCGCGAGCGTGCTTCTTCTGTGACTGCTCATCTCAGGAGTGCTTCTAACACGTGCGTGCTTACGATATAGCAAGTACTTCACACTCGTGATTCGAAAGGAATGACCATGGCTGAGAAGAAGGTTGCCAACGTCATTAAGCTCCAGATTCCTGCTGGTGCAGCTAACCCCGCTCCTCCCGTCGGCCCCGCCCTGGGCGCTGCTGGCGTGAACATCATGCAGTTCTGCCAGGCCTTTAACGCCGAGACGCAGGACAAGAAGGGCGACATCATCCCCGTTGAGATCTCTGTCTACGAGGATAAGTCCTTCTCCTTCATCACCAAGACTCCGCCGGCCGCTCACCTCATCAAGAAGGAGCTGAACCTCAAGTCTGGTTCCGCTAAGCCCCAGGCCGACAAGGTTGGTCAGCTCTCCCAGGAGCAGCTCACCAAGATCGCCGAGATCAAGATGCCGGACCTCAATGCCAACGACATTGACGCCGCCAAGAAGATCATCGCCGGTACCGCCCGCTCCATGGGCGTCACCATCGCTGAGTAGCGATTTCTTTAGGTAATGACGGGTGCCCCGACCGAGGCGCCCGTTATATGTGTGCAATAGGGCACACGATACGATGTGGGAGGGTTCACGCCCGTTTAACCACAGGAGGTAATGCACATGGCTAAGCATGGTAAGAGCTATAACGCCGCTGCCGAGAAGATCGACCGCGCCACGCTCTACACCCCCCTTCAGGCTGCCAAGCTCATCAAGGAGCTCGACACCGCCAAGTTCGACGAGACCGTCGAGGCCCACTTCCGTCTGGGCATCGATACTCGTAAGGCTGACCAGAACATCCGTGGTTCCATCTCCCTGCCCCACGGCACCGGCAAGACCGTTCGTGTTGCCGTCTTCGCCGAGGGCGAGAAGGCTCGCGAGGCCGAGGCTGCCGGCGCCGACATCATCGGTTCCGACGAGCTCGTCGCCCAGATCCAGAAGGGCGAGATCAACTTCGACGCCGCTATCGCTACGCCGAACATGATGGCCAAGGTTGGCCGCATCGGTAAGATTCTTGGTCCCCGTGGCCTCATGCCGAACCCCAAGCTCGGCACCGTGACCATGGACGTCGCCAAGATGGTCTCCGAGCTCAAGGCCGGCCGCGTTGAGTACCGCGCCGACCGTTACGGCATCTGCCACGTGCCCCTGGGCAAGAAGTCCTTCTCTGAGCAGCAGCTCGTCGAGAACTACGCTGCCCTGTACACCGAGATCCTGCGCGTCAAGCCCTCTTCTGCTAAGGGCAAGTACGTCAAGTCCATCTCCGTGTCTTCCACCATGGGCCCTGGCGTCAAGGTCGATCCCGCTGTCCAGCGTGACTTCCTGGCTGAGTAACTGCTAGTTACTGTCTGAGCAAAGCAAGCATTGCTAAAGAAACCCGGTTCTGCCTCGTACAGGACCGGGTTTCTTGCTATCTCGGGCCAAAACCACCACAAAGGGGACAGGCACCTTTGTGGTGGTTTTGGCACTTTGGCGTCAATGGTATGGCATCGCAGCGAGCCGGTTCCAAGTGCCCCAGGTCGCCCCGAAAGAGGAGCAACGCGTACTTTGGTACGCGAGCGACGGCTTGAGGGGCGAGATGGGGTGCTCGGGGCCGGCGCAGCGTCAAGCCTTAAAGGTGGTTACCAGGGTGTTCTGGCGGTAGAGGACTCGATGGCCTCGTGGCGCTTGAGCTCGCGGCGCATGGTTTGCGAATTGAGCCAGGCTGCCTGCCAGCCACGTGCGGGGTAGCGCGTCTGGTCGAGCTCAAACTGCGTATAGCCGCAGGCGTTGATGATTGTTGCCCCGCATGCATGCCGACGCTCACGCTGAAAGTCGCGACCATAGCATTGGTGCACATGCCCGTGCACCATATAGTCGGGATTCCAGGTCTCGAGCGCTGTGTTAAAGCATTCGAATCCTCGATGTGGCAGATCATCCAGATCGCCCACACCGGCGGCGGGTGCATGGGTGAGCAAGATGTCGCAGCCGCCGACCATCCTGATTTTACGCGACAGCTTGCGCATGCGCTTGGCCATCTCGCGCTCGCTATACATGTTGGCACCGTCTCGATAGCGCATGGAGCCGCCAAGCCCCGCAATGCGGACGCCGCGATACACGTACACGGTGTCTTCGACGCAGATGCATCCACCCGGTGCATGACGTGCATAGCGGTCATCGTGGTTGCCGCGCACGTAGATGAGCGGCTTGTTGATGACGGTGACCAAAAACTCAAGATAGTCCGGGTCCAGATCGCCAGCTGACAAAATCAGGTCAACACCCTCAAAGCGTTCCTTGTGAAAGCATTCCCAAAGGCATCGTTCTTCGGTATCGGCTACGGCAAGGATTTTCATAGGGCGCGGACCTTCGGCTCATCGCTGGGCTGCGGAATGGTGCCCACCACGTTGTCGGCCAGCCAATTCATCTCGACAATCTGCGTGCTCGGCAGCGGGGGAAAGCCCTCGATTTGCACCACGCCGTCTTGGCTATGGAGTTCGCCGCCAAATGGATTGATGGAGCCCTCGACGATGCCATTGCGGAGCAGCTGAACAAGCTTGCGCGTCTGATAAGGCAGGCCCGGAGCGTAGCGAATGTCGATAACGCCCGAGCTCATACCATACCAGTAGTTGACGGCGCGAACCTGGCTATCGTCACTGGTCTCATCCCAGGTGCCATGCAGCAGGCTTCGCACGATAAGCTCGTAGTATCGACCCCAGTTCCATACCGGCATGGCGATGCCGACGACCTTGCCATCGACCAGGCGGTGAAGTCCGTAGGCCGTGGGGTCTTCGAGCGACTTTGACATGTCGGCGCCGGTCATAACACTCACGCCTTCGCGGCACATGGCCTCGGCAAGACCGCCGGCGGGCACATCGCCCCAGGTGAGGATTACCTGCGCGCGAGGGTCGAGCAGCGAGGCGCCGATGGCAAAGGCGTTGATCTCGCTGAGCGCGCCTGAGGCGAAGACCGACGCGTGGTAACCGATGCGGTGGTTGTCCGCCATGCTGGCGGCAAGGGCGCCCAGGAGGAACTTGGCCTCGTACATTTTGCCAAAGTACGAACGGACGCTTTGGTGGGGAAGGCCGATAGAGCAGTTGAGGAACCGAACCCGAGGATACTCAACGGCAGCCCTGAGCGTGTATTCCATCAGGCGGTGCGAGGTCGAGAAGATGACGTTTGCTCCATGTTTGACAGCCGTTTCCGCGGCGGCGTAGAACGCGTCCGGATCGTGGCAGTCCTCGAACGCCTCGGTGCGCACGATACCGCCAAAGTGCTCATCGAGATACTGACGCCCTTGGTCGTGCAAGCTGTCCCAGCTCGACGATGCACAGGGGAATTCATGGATAAAGGCGATGCGCAGGGGGTTGGCCGCCGAATAAACGGTCTTGCCCATAAAGAAGTTGAACACGCCGGAGGTGGACTTGGAGGGTAACTCCTCCTCATCGACGCTCGGTGCCTCGACAAGATCGACCTTCTCCTCATCACTTTTGCCGGCAATGACCAACTCGCGCCAAATCTTGCACAGGCGGTTTACGACGATGTCCGTCGGCGTGTCCAGCAGACGGTCTTGGTTGTACACATTGAGGTATACGAGCATTGCGTC
The DNA here is from genome assembly GCA_900543605.1 of uncultured Collinsella sp. Classification (GTDB taxonomy): domain Bacteria; phylum Actinomycetota; class Coriobacteriia; order Coriobacteriales; family Coriobacteriaceae; genus Collinsella. The sequence goes on along the minus strand of UQSK01000026.1, from coordinate 9,287 downwards.
GGCGGGTGTAATGTCCAGATGGTCGCCGCCGGCGCGAAGGTAGGCGCGCTTAAAGAGCAAGAAGGTGTGGCGCAGGTAGTCGACCTTTTTCTGCGGCCATTTTTCGATAAGGTTCTGACCGAGCATCTTGGCGAGCGTTTCGTCGCTTCCCTCACGCGAGAACTCGATCTCGTATAGGGGGCAGACGCGCCAAAACGCGCAGAACTCGCTGTACAGGCGGCTTTCGACGGAATCCCATTTGCCGGGGTAGAGACGGGTGACCTTGGCCGAAACCGTCGGGGCGTCCAGGAATTTGAGGACGCTGACGCGCTTGTTGCCTTCCTGGACATAGAACCGATGCATGAACTCGGTGACGATGATGGGGTCGCGATAGCCCTCGGTCACCTGGATGTCGTAGAGGTTGGACCACTTGCGGGCGAACTCGGTGTTAAACGGCAGCAGGGGCATAAAGTTACACGAAAAGGCAGACTGACGGCCTTTGGTGACCGTGCCGACGACCATTTCGAGTGGAATGTCCCTCAGGCCGACGCTCTCTCGCTGACCTAAGGGGAGCTGGGCAACGAGGCTGTCGAGGTCCGTAAGGTACGGGTGCTCGCTTTGACTAATGGCGCGACGGCGTCCCTGCTCGCCGCGCTTGCGTGCTTGACGATAGGCCTCTTCCATGGTGTCTACTCCCTTAGTCGTTTAAACAACGATATGAACCATGGTACCACGATGCGAAACCACCACAAAGGTGCCTGTCCTCTTTGTGGTGGTTTTAGGCGATGATGGGGGCGATGGCGCGGATGCAGGCGTCGGCTGCCGTAAAGGTGGCGCTGTCGTCGCTGACGATAAAGATGATCTTGCCCTTGATGCCAAAGTCGCCGATCTCGCTAAAGAGCACATACGGCTCCTTGTCAAAGCCCGAGATGGGAAGCACGGCGGCCTTGGTGGCGTCGGTGAGCTCATCTGCCAGCGCGTCCAGTGAAGCCCACTTGGACGTGTCCTTCACCGCGACGGGGACGGCTACGCGCCCAAAGGGCATCAAATGCACGAGCGTGTTCTTGGAGATGTTGGAGTTGGGGACGATGATGGTCTGCCCACAGGCGTCCTCGATGGTCGTATGGCGCCAGGTGATGTCTTGGACCACGCCTGACACGCCGCCGACCTCGATATTATCGCCGGGCTTGATGATGCCCATAAAGGTCACCTGCATGCCACCGATAAGGTTTGACAGCGTGTCCTGAAAGCCGAGCGAGATGGCGATGCCGCCGACGCCAAGAGCGGCGACGAGGGCGTTTGCGTTAATGCCAAAGCAGTTGTCGAGGATAAAGCTGCCTCCGATCATCCAGATGACAGCGCGCGCGATGTTGATGAAGATGCTTGATGAAGGGAGTGGGTTATCGTCGCGGTTGAGCAGGTGGTACAGGGTCTTGGACGCGATCTTGGCGGCAACGGCGGTGCCGATGGCCAAGATACCTGCCCAGATGGTGTTGTGGACCCATCGTTGTGCAAAGAAATGAAGAATTGGCTCAAACAATTCCATGTAGGGAAACCTCCTCATGATCGTTCAACCATGATACCCAACAAGAAGCCCGTCCGATCAAATTCGGACGGGCTTCTTGTTGGGTATAAGGTTTGCACGGCGGGGAAGAGATCTTCTCATGGCAGTTTCCTTAGTTCTTGACCAGTGGTCCCTGCTGACGCTGGATTATCGACATAATATGCGAAAACCGCCGCAAAGGTGTCTGTCCCTTTGCGGCGGTTTTGACGTTTACGCAGATAAAACCTGCCAAAATAAACCTGTCCCTTTTTGGCAGGTTTTAGCTCAGCAGCATGCGGTCGTTGGCGAGCTCGCCGCCCGAGACCTCCTCGAACTTCTGCAGCAGGTCGGCCACGGTGAGTGACTTCTTTTCGTCGCCTGCCACGTCGTAGATCACGTGACCCTCGTGCATCATGATCAGACGATTGCCCAGACGGATGGCATCGTTCATGTTATGCGTGACCATGAGCGTGGTCAGGTGGTTCTCGTCGACGATTTCCTCGGTCAGGTTGAGCACCTTCGATGCCGTTTTGGGGTCGAGGGCCGCGGTGTGCTCGTCGAGCAGCAGCAGGCGCGGCTTGGTGAGCGTGGCCATCAGCAGGGTGAGTGCCTGGCGCTGGCCGCCCGAGAGCAGGCCGACCTTGGCGTTGAGGCGCGTGTCCAGACCAAGGTCCAAGCGCTTGAGCAGCTCAACGTACTCGTCCTTTTCGGCCTTGGTGACGCCCCACGAAAGACCGCGACGCTGGCCGCGACGCTTGGCGAGGGCTAGATTCTCGGCAATTTGCATGTCGGCTGCGGTGCCGCGCATGGGATCCTGGAACACACGGCCCAGGTACTTGGCGCGCTGCGACTCGCTCAGACGCGAGATGTCGGTTCCGTCGAGCTCGATAACGCCCGAATCGAGCGGATACACGCCGGCGATCATGTTGAGCAGCGTGGACTTGCCGGCGCCGTTGCCGCCGATCACGGTTACAAAGTCGCCGTCATTCAGGGTGAGGTCGACGCCGGTGAGCGCGCGCTTCTCGGTGACGGTGCCCTTGTTAAAGGTCTTCTTGACGTGCGAGAGCTTAAGCATCTGCCTCATCCCCCTTCGTGTAGGAGCTGCGGAGCTTATAGCGCTCCCAGACCACGGGCACGCACAGGGCCACAGCGACGATTACGGCGGAGAGCAGCTTCATGTCGTTGGCGTCCATGCCCAGCTGCAGCACGATGGCTCGGATGAGGAAGTACACCACGGAGCCAAAGACGGCAGAGGCAAGACGGACGCTAAACTGCGTGAGGCCGCCGGGCAGCAGACGGCCGAGCACCTCACCGATAACAATGGCGGCAAGACCGATAACGATGGCACCGGTGCCCATACCAATGTCGGCATACTTTTGGCTCTGGCAGATGAGCGCACCCGAAAGGCCGATGAGGGCGTTGGAGAGCACGAGGGCGATCATCTTGGTGGAGTTGGTGTTGACGCCCAGAGCGCGGATCATGTACTCGTTGTTGCCGGTGGCGCGCAGCGCCGAGCCGATCTCGGTGCCAAAGAACCAATACAGGATGGCAACGATAGCCACGGCGAGCAGGATGCCCAAGATGATGGCAACGGTGGACTGCGGCAGACCGGTCATATTGCTGACGGCCGAGAACACGGTGCCCTTGGCAAGAATGGGCGTATTGGACTTGCCCATGATGCGCAGGTTGATGGACCACAGGCTGATCTGGGTGAGGATTCCGGCGAGGATCGCGGGAATCTCGAAGACGGTGGTCAGAATGCCCGTGACGGCGCCCGCGATGGCGCCGGCGCACATGCCGGCCAGCACGGCGAACAGCGGGTCGACGTTGTTATTGACGATGAGCACGGCGCAGACGCAGCCGCCGAGGGCAAAGCTGCCGTCGCAGGTCATATCGGGAATGTCGAGCAGGCGGAACGTGATAAACACGCCAAGCACCATAATGCCCCAGAGGACGCCCTGCGAAACGGCGCCCTGCAATGCAATGAGCATGCTTCATACCTCCTAGGATAGGGTGGACACGTGATTCACCATAATAGCGGTAACAATGCATAGAAGAGTTACGGACAGACGTTTTGTTTTACCTGAAACAAGCAGGGCGGACGCCGGTCTACAGCGCCCGCCCCTGTGGCTCAGATATTGAATAACGCGGCTAAAGCGCGAGCACGGGCTCTAGACGCATGCCGCGTATGGCATTACGCGTCCAGGGCGGAAAGGTCAATGCCCAGGGCCTCGGCCATTTCGTCGTTCTTGACGACGACCAGGTCCTTGCTCGAGAGGTGCTTGATCGGCATATCCTCGGGCTTGGCCTCGCCCTTCAGGATCTTAACGGCCATCTCGCCCGCGGCGTAGCCCAGGTCCTCATAGTTGATGGAGAGGGTGAACAGGCCGCCGGCCATGCACATACCCTCCTCGCCAGTCACGAAGGGAAGCTTGTTTTCCTTGCAGATCTGGCCGACCTGCGAGGCACCCGCGGCGATGGTGTTGTCGGTGGGGGAGTACAGCGCGTCGACCTTGCCCACGGCAGACTCGACGACGGACTGAATCTCGTTGGAGCTCGAGACGGTGAAGTCGGTGTACTCGAGGCCCAGCTTGTCGAGCTCCTTCTTGGCGGCCTTGATCTGGACGTCGGAGTTGGACTCGGCGGTGCAGTAGAGCAGGCCGACCTTTTTAACGTCGGGCAGGACCTTCTGCATCATCTCGAGCTGCTCGGCGACCGGGGTGAGGTCGGAAGCGCCCGTGACGTTGGTGCCGGGCTTGTCGTTGTCCTGGACCAGGCCGGAGGCGGCGTAGTCGGTGATGGCGCAGCCCACGATGGGGATATCGGCCGTGGCGCCGGCGGCAGCCTGCGCGGCGGGCGTGGCGATGGCATAAATCAGGTTGACGTTGTCGCCCACAAACTTGTCGGCAATGGACTTACACGTGGACTGGTCGTTCTGGGCGTTCTTCTGGTTGATCTTGACCTTAAGGCCGCTCTCCTTGATGGCCTTGACAAAGCCGTCGTTGGCGGCATCGAGTGCGGAGTGCTCGGTGAGCTGCAGAACGCCGATGGTGTAGTCGGAACCGGCGGCAGCAGAGCCGGAACCAGAGTTGCCGCCGCATCCGGCGAGCGGGGCGAGCGCGAGCAGGCCAGCGGAGACCAGAAGGCTCCTGCGGCTGATGGTGATGTCCTTCATATCATTACCCCCAGTATAAAAATGGCTGGAAACACTGCACTGGGACAAAGTGCAAGTGGAACTATAGTAGCGCTGATGTCCATTTTTACAACAGCCTGGCGGGTTTTTTAATACAGAATCGGATGGGCGGTACGGGTAGTCGAATGGGCGGCGGAGGGTCTTATGCGGCGGAGGAGGCGTCGTCCTCGTCTAGGGCGGCGAAGAGCTTCTTGCCGTCGAGGAGACGTGTGGTGACGTTTCTCATTCGGCCAATCTCTACGGTACGCAACGTGTCATCGGCGCCTCGGGCGTCATAGACCGTTCCCAGCAAATAAGAGATGCCGTCTCGTTGCTTGATGGCAAAGGGACGGAGTGTCATCCGTGCTGCTTCGGTTTCGCCACGCGTCGTGACGCTCGAAATATCAAAACTCACCGTGGTTCCGTGGTCGATGGCCTGCTCGACGAGCTCGCACGTGTCGATACGCTTGATGGGCGTGCGTGTTGCCTTGGTAGCCTTGCTGCCTGCGCTCGGAACGGGTTCGGGTGTATCGAGGTAGCCGCGAACGTCGGCACTCGCCATGGCAACTAAGTGCTGCGCCATGCTCTTGCGGATAGCGATAGGCGTGGAGCGGTTGCGCATGACCATACCGTGGAGCCGGATGATCTCTTCGTCGGTGAGCGGACGGGTAAGAAGTTTGTAGCCCACGCCGCGTTTGTACTCAATTTCGTATCCGGCATGGCGAAGCGCGGAGATGGCGGTGTAGATGCTGCGCCGCGCCGCCGAGATGGGCATGCGGGCGGGGTCGTCGGGATGGGCGAGGCGCCGAATCAACTCATCGGAAAGCATGGCTTTGTCCTCGCCGGTGTTTTCGCTTAATAGTTGCAGGATGCGAACGGCGCGATAGGCTGCCATCGAGGCGGCGCCCCTCGTCGTGGTGTCGTAGGTTTCAACAGCGGCTTCGGTCATCGTGCCCACGTCCTTTCCGTTTTGGGTGGCGACGGTATGGAGCCTAGGACGTGGGGCTTTCCCAGGGGCGCAGGGCGCTCTGGGCGGTCGGTAGTCGTCGGCAAACGGCGGGTCGAGTTTTCAACAGCCCTGCTCAACTGACCAAAACCTTGCCAAAAGCTTGACGGATGCTGTTGAAAAAAGCGTCTCTCGACCGATGTCGAGAGACGCTTGTGCGATGAGCGTTGGCGTGTGGCGACGCGAGCTAGCGTCCGACGATTAGAAGTCGGCGTTGCCCACGGTGCGCGGGTGCGGCAGGACGTCGCGGATGTTGCCCACGCCGGTCAGATACATGACCAAGCGCTCGAAGCCCAGACCGTAGCCGGCGTGCTTGCAGGAACCGTAGCGGCGCAGGTCAAGGTAGTACTTGTACTGCTCGGGATTCATGCCCAGGTCCTTGATGCGGGCCTCGAGCAGATCCAGGCGCTCCTCGCGCTGGGAGCCGCCGATAATCTCGCCAATACCGGGAACCAGGCAGTCGGCGGCGGCGACGGTCTTGCCGTCCTCGTTCATGCGCATGTAGAACGCCTTGATCTCGGCCGGGTAGTCGGTTACGAAGGTCGGGCGCTTAAAGTGCTCCTCGGTCAGGAAACGCTCGTGCTCGGTCTGCAGGTCGATGCCCCAGCTGACGGGATAGTCAAACTTGTGACCGGCGGCGACTGCCTGCTCCAGGATCTCGACGGCCTCGGTATAGGTGACGCGGGCGAAGTCGGAGTTGGCGACATGGTCCAGGCGCTCGAGCAGACCCTTGTCCACAAACTTGTTGAGCATATTGAGCTCGTCGGGGCAGGTGGCCATAACGTCCTTAAGGACGTACTTGAGCATGGCCTCGGCGTTGTCCATGTAGTCGTTAAGGTCGGCAAAGGCCATCTCGGGCTCGATCATCCAAAACTCGGCGGCGTGGCGCGTGGTGTTGGAGTTCTCGGCACGGAAGGTGGGGCCAAAGGTGTACACGTCACCAAAGGCCATGGCAAAGTTCTCGGCATTGAGCTGGCCGGACACGGTGAGGCTTGCATGCTTGCCAAAGAAGTCCTGGCTCCAGTCGACCTCGCCGGACTCGGTGAGGGGCGGATTTTTGGGGTCGAGCGTGGTCACGCGGAACATCTCGCCGGCGCCCTCGCAGTCACTCGTGGTGATGATGGGGGTGTTGACGTAGACAAAGCCCTGCTCCTGGAAGAAGCGGTGGATGGCGGCAGCCGCGACAGAGCGGATGCGGAACACGGCGCGGAACAGGTTGGTGCGCGGGCGCAGGTGCTGCTGGGTGCGCAGGAACTCGACGGTTGCGCGCTTCTTCTGCAGCGGGTAATCCGGGGCGCTCGTGCCCTCGACCTCGATGGAAGTGGCAGAAAGCTCGAAAGGCTGGGGCGCATCGGGGGTCAGCTTGACGGTGCCGGTGCAAATGAGTGCGGCCGAGACGTTTTGATGGGCGATCTCGTCGTAGTTGTCGAGTGCCTCGCGGTTCATGACGACCTGCAGGTCGCGGAAGCAGCTGCCGTCGTTGAGCGTAACAAAGCCAAAGTTCTTCATGTCGCGGACGGACTTGACCCAGCCGGCGACGGTGACGGTTTGGCCGCCGAGCGACTCGGCATCGGCATAGAGCTGCGCGATTTTGGTGCGGTTCACGTATCCTCCCATAACGGTTGAATGATAGTTATCCATACAGTTCGATATTCTAGCAGCTCGGCTCATTTGAGCTATACAGATAAAGCATTGGCGGGATGGTTTTTCAAACGAAAAGCGCCCGCGGCCAAATGGTCGCGGGCGCTTGACGAGGTGCCTTTTGGCTGTGTGGCGTGGGGCCTGGCTACTTGGTCTTGGCTACTAGCAGCGGGTCGCCAAGCTTAACGAGCGGGTTGCCGCCGATAAGCGTGCCGGACTCGCCGACATGGTCGATGCTCTTAAGACGATCGAGCTCGGAGACGATGACGGTCACGATGTCCTCGTGACCAGCGGCCTTAATGGCATCGCGGTCGAAGCTGATGAGCGGCTGGCCTGCCTTGACCACATCACCCATCTCGACAAAGCGGGCAAAACCCTTGCCGTTCATTTCCACGGTGCCCAGGCCAACATGGATGAACACGCGCAGGCCGTCCTCGGTGATCATGCCGATGGAGTGGTTGGTGACAGTGGTGGCACCGATGCGGCCGTTGGCGGGCGCATAGATGGTGCCGGTAATGGGCTCGATGCCATAGCCCTGGCCAAGCATGCCCGAGGCGATCGTCTCGTCGGGAACCTCGTTCAGGTTGACGAGCACGCCGTTGACGGGGGCATAGATGACGCCTTCGCGGGTAGCGAAGCTTGCTGCGGGCGGAACGGACGCCTCGCCGGTCGAGGTGAAGGTGGACTTAAGCGAATCGAGCAGACCCATAGTTGCCTCCAACTTAAATAGGCGCATATCGCGCGTTTGGTTTGCCGGAAACGTTTCACATGTGTTTCGCGGCTTGGTCAACGCCCCTATTCTACGCTGCTCAACGATACCTCTGAACTGGGATTATGTGATATATCAGTTGAAGGGAAACTTATTGCCGGAGTGTTTCTGCGCCACGGGTTCAAGTGGGGTACGCTTGAAGGCGAAAAATAAGGGCGCATAATTTGCGCGAAGGGAGCACATATGATTGTCGAGAACCATGCGCTGTGGGGCGAGGAGCCGACCGAGGATTATCCGGCGACGTTTACGTATTTGGGTGCCGAGCCGTTGCCCGATAAACCGAATGGCCGCCGCCCCGCGGTGATTATCTGTGGCGGAGGTGCGTTTACGCATATCGCTCCGCATGAGCAGGATCCTGTGGCGTTTGCGTTTTTGGATCACGGTTACCAGGCCTTTGTGCTCAACTATGTCACGAGTTCTACGGGTGACGTGAGCTTTCCGCACCCCCAGGCAGATCTTGCCAAGATGGTCGCCACGGTGCGCGCCAACGCCGACGAGTGGCATGTCGATCCCAAGCGCGTGTGCGTCGTGGGCTTTTCTGCTGGCGGCATGATTTGCGCCTCGCTGGCAACACAGTGGAAGACCGGCCCCTTTGCGGCACTTGCCGGGGCGCGTCCGGACGACATTCGTCCCGATGCCGTGGTGCTGGGCTATCCGCTGCTCGACTTTGCCTATGTGCGCGATATGCAGACGCGCGACCCGCGCATCGACCTGCGCGTGCCCAAGACCGGCGGCAAGACGGGACGCGATTTGCTCAACGACTACCTGTCGATGGTGACGGGCGGCGAGGCGACCGACGAGCACCTGGCCGACATCTGCCCCACCACGCACGTTTCGCGCCAGATGCCCCCGACCTTTGTGTGGGGCGTGTCCGACGACAAAACGGCGCCGATCGCACAGGTCTATCCGTTTGCGCAGCGCATGGCCGAGGAGGGCGTCGCGTGCGAGATGCACGTCTTTGACCAGGGTGGTCACGGCCTTTCGCTCGGCAACGCCAACACCGCGGTCGACAACGAGGACAAGCAGGTGGCAGTCCGTCCTTGGATCCGCCTAGCCTTCCGCTTCCTGGAGCGCCACGGGTTTTAGTTACGGCGTTTTACCAAACGCCGTAACCACTTGACGCTGCAAGCCCGCCAGCACGGCAATCTGCCTTTCAACTTCGGCGGCATGAACAAAA
>UQSK01000025.1 GCA_900543605.1 uncultured Collinsella sp. | reverse complement strand
ATACGAGATTACTACGCGTCTCGTGGGCTCGGAGATGTGTATAAGAGACAGCGCGCCGATAGCGCCCTCAAACACATGGCCCGCGGCCTCGTGTCCTACGACGAAGAGCGTCACCGGAGTGTCACCGGCGGCCGCAGCAAGATCGGCTGCGCGCACGGCATACCCGTCCATGGCGCTGTTGGCAAACGGCGAGATGTCGATATCGGCCACCGCGTCCTCGGCCAAGGGAAGACCGGCGGCCTGCCACACGGGAATCTCGACGAGATCGGTCGGAGCAACGTGCGACAGAACAATCGACTGCGCGTCCTCCAGCGGAATGAGTTTCTCTGCCATATGCACCTCTTAATGCCACGGCGCACAACAGGGGCGCCGATTCTTTATGCTTGTCTCAGTATAATCCCCCGACGCACGACCGCGACTCGGCCTGCACCCGCGAATACACCTGTCGGTTGCAGGCCGCGAAACAGAATGGAAACCAACCCACCGGCTCGTCGCGTTTACCGCGTTTTATAATGCTTGCGTTGCAACCTAAAAGAGGAACGTATGACTCATAACGACAAACCCGAAAGCGCAAACGAGGCGCAAGACCATCCCCAGTCGCTCGACGACGGCGGCTTTTTCTCCCTGAACGACGTCATCACGGCAGGCAGGCATCAACTTACCCGCTCCGAGCATCTCTTGCCTGCCGACACGCGCCGCAACGCCCGCAACCTACTCGCGAGCGCCAAGTTGCTCGCACTCGTCGTCATCGTCTCGCTCGCCATGGGCGTTGCCGCTTGGGCGTTTTTGGCCTCGCTGAATATCGCGACCGACTATCGCGAGCACCATGCGTGGATTTACGCACTGCTTCCCGTTGTGGGCGTTGCCACCGCATGGGTGTACAAAAACCACGGTCTTGCCGCCAAACGCGGTAACAACCTGGTCATCGACTCCGCTCTGGGCACCCGCCTCATCCATATGCGCATGGCCGTCCTCACCTTCGTCTGCTCCACGCTCACGCACCTAACGGGTGGATCGGCCGGTCGCGAGGGAGCTGCGGTGCAGATTGGCGGCACCATCGCCAGCAACATCTCGAGCCTCGCCCACCTCAAAAAGCATGACCACCACGACCTCATGCTCGCCGGCATCTCGTCGGCCTTTGGCGCCGTATTCGGCTCGCCCCTTGCCGGAGCTTTCTTTGGCATGGAGATGTGCTTTATCGGCAAGATCGACTACACCGCGGGCATCTACTGCCTGGTCGCCTCGTTTACCGGCTACTTTACATCACTCGCCCTGGGTACCGAGTACGAAGCGAATGCCATCGCCAGCGTTCCCAACATGTCGCCCAAAACGGTCGTCATCGTTGTTATCAGCGCCATCATCTTCGGTCTGACGGCACGTCTCTTTGCCTGGTCGGTTCGAACCGTCAAGAGCCTGTACGGTCGCTTTATCACCAATTACCTTGTTCGCGCACTCATCGGCGCACTCGTGGTTTTGGCCGCCTATGCCCTCCTCGACGCCTGGGACTACGCCGGCCTTTCCACGTGGCTTTCCGGCGCCGGATTTGCAGGCAACACCACCCTGGCGGACGCAGCCATCAAGTTGGTCGTCACAGCGCTTACCCTGGGCGCGGGCTTCCAAGGCGGCGAGGTCACGCCCCTGTTTGGCATCGGTGCGGCACTCGGTGGCTGGATCGGCTGCCTCACCGGTCTCGACCCCAGTTTTCTGGCGGCTCTCGGCATGCTCGGCGTCTTCTGCGCCGGCCTCAACGTGCCCATCACCACCTGTATGATGGCCATCGACCTGTTCCACGGCACGGCCGCCGGCTTCTTCGTGATCGTGGCGTTTATCAGCTATCTCGCCGGCGGCCACCGCGGCGTGTACCCCGCCCAGCGCATCATCTCACCCAAGCGCCGTTCGCTTATTGTGGATGAGGGCGGTACGGTAGCGGATGCTATCGAGCGCCACAACGACCTGATAGAGTAGATGTAATAATCGCCGTGCAGCCACAATCAGGGGCAATTCGACCTGAGCGCGACCGCATCGTCACGTCATACGCCGGGAGTCGCCCCATGCACGCAACTGATTTTGGCCGCACGCTCATCATCGCCAACCCAGCCGCCCAGTCGGGTGCGGCGCACGAAGTTGCCGAGCGCCTGCAACGCTTTTTGGATATGACCGCGCGCGCATCCCAGTTTGACCTGGTGCTGACCGAGCGCATGGGACACGCCAAGGAGCTGGCCGCCCAGGCAACGGACTATCGCACCGTTATCGCACTCGGCGGCGACGGCGTAATCCACGAGGTCGTCAACGGGCTTATGACGCAAAAGGAGGACGCCCGCCCCGCTCTTGCCGTCCTGCCCGTTGGCTCCGGCAACGATTTTGCCCAAACGCTCGGCATCGACGATTTCTCCGGCAAGGATTTTGGCGCACTGCTCACCTGTGAGCTGCAGCGTCAGGACATCGGGCGCATTCGCTCATGGAACCCCGCAAGCGGCAGCGGCGAGGCTACCGTTGAGTACTACGACCAGACGCTTTCGGTCGGCATCGATGCCGCCATCGGCCTGGGCACCACCGAGCTGCGCAAAAAGACGGGTCTCACCGGCGCGCCGCTCTACACTCTTTCGGGACTAGAGCAGTTTGGCCTACGCTATCGCAACTACCCCATGACAGTCAGCTTTGACGGGGCGCCCGCCGAGCGCGTGAGGGCAATCATCATGGCGATTCAGCTGGGTCCTTCCTATGGCTCGGGCTATCGTATCTGTCCCGAAGCCGACCCCTGTGACGGCATACTCGACGTCTGCTACGCCTGCGGCCCCGTCCCTCGCGCGGTAGCCCTGCCTTTGTTCCTTTCGGCCAAGGACGGCCACCATACCAAGTTGCCGCCGGTTCGCATGCGCCGCTGTCGCCATGTCGAGCTTACCTTTGAGGAGCCCGACTACCCCATCCAGGCCGACGGCGAGCCCATCGTCGCCTCGCGCATCGAGGTGGACATCCTCGCCGGCGCCCTCCACGTCTGGCGCCCCACCCGCTAACCCCACCTAAGTTGCGGTGAAATAGGGACTGTTTATGCAGCTAAAGCCGCAAAACAGTCCCTATTTCACCGCAACTTACAAGGAGGCTATTCGTCGCTGCCCGGTTTGCGTCGGTTGGCCTTTTTAATGGCGTTGAAGCGTTTGTCGTTGAGCCTGCGCTGGCGAGAGCGTTGAGGCACCTTGGTCTTTACGCGTCGACGCGGTGGACGCCCGCGACGCTCAAGCTCTGCCCTCAGCTTACGCAAACAGCTCGCACGATTCTGGAACTGACTGCGGCTCTCGCGCGCCGTCACGGTAATCCCCGAAGGGATATGCTTCATGCGCACCGCCGAGTCCGTCGTGTTCACGCCCTGTCCGCCCGGACCCGTCGCGCGAAACACCTGCACCTCGCAATCGCGCGCCAACTCCTCGACCGACATCTCGGCATAGCGCGCATACTCGCGCCATTCCATCTTGTTCTCATCCATATCAGCACCTCCCCTCATACAAAAAATGTGACAAAGGGACAGTCCCTTTGTCACATCGCATACCAATCGCTTGTGTTGCGCGCTTAGGCGAAGGTGATCTCGCCGTTCTCGCAGTCCATATCGGCGATACGGGCCAAGCTCTCAACGCGGAAGCCGCGCTTACGGAGCTTATCGCCGCCGCCCTGGAAGCCCTTCTCAACGGCGATGCCAATGCCGGCAACTTCGGCGCCCGCAGCCTCGCAGATCTTAATAAGGCCCTCAAGCGCGCAGCCGTTGGCCAGGAAGTCGTCGATAATCAGGACCTTATCGCCCTCGGACAGAAAGCGCTTGCCGACAATGACCGGGTACTCCTTCTGCTTGGTAAAGGAATAGATGGTCGTGGCATACTGCTCGCCGTCAAGGTTGATGGACTGCGCCTTCTTGGCAAAGACCACCGGCACGCCGCCAAAATGCTGAGCCGCGATGCAAGCCATGCCAATGCCCGAAGCCTCAATCGTCAGGATCTTGTTGATCTCGACACCCTCGAACAGACGGGCCCACTCGGCGCCCATGTGGTCGAACAGCTCAACGTCGCATTGGTGGTTGAGGAAGGCATCAACCTTAAGGACGTTACCGGCCTTTACGATGCCGTCATGGCGAATACGATCCTCAAGCTCCTGCATGGCGCAACCCCTTCTCGCGGCAACGATACCGCGCGATTAATAAACGTTGTTCGATAGTCTACCACGGACCGACCCCCGCCCGTCCCACAAGCCGCATCGCACCACAAACCAGTCTTTTTGGGACGGCGCGAATCGTGGCAGACAGCCTCCCAACACGCTAATGGCGGGCGCGCATCTTCACCAAACGCACCATGGCAAGCGCAAAGCCCACAGCGGCCACAGCCATCAACACATAGAACACCGAACGGAAACCAAACAGGAACACATCCGGACGTCCTGCAACAAAACTGGTCACGGCCTCGCCCATCGCCACGCTCATCTGTCCATACAGGATATTCGACGCCACCGTAATGCCGAGTGCCATACCCGCATAACGCGCCAGGCTACCCAGACTACCCGCAAAGCCGAGTGCTTCGCGCGGAGCCGAGCCCATGTACAACGAGTTGTTAGGACTCTGGAAAACCGACGTACCGCACGACATAAACGCGACACAGCACACGATCACAGGGATAGAAGAGCGCTCGTCGAGCGTGCTTACCGCAAAGAGACCGCACACATACACGCCCAGGCCGACCGCCGTAGGGCCCTCGCAGCCAACACGGTCCGAAACCGTACCCGAAAGCGGCCCGATAAAGGCATTCACCATCGGCAGCGCCAAAAAGAGCAATCCGGAAATGTCGGAACCAAAGCCGTGGGCGTCCTGAAAATAGAACGGCAGAATAAACTCGGATGCGCCAATGCCAACGAACACGATGAGCATGCAGGCAAGGTTGATGGTGAAGGCCGAATTTGCAAAGCAGCGACGAGCGGCCTCGATCAGGGACATGGGGCGCTCGCCGGCCTCCGGCTTAACATGCGGCAGCGTGTAGAGCCCCACGATAAACGAGATCACGCCAATAGGCAGGTTGATGAGGAAGATACTCTCCCAGGGAAAGCTTGCCACCAGCATGCCGCCAAGCACGGGGCCACACATCATGCCGAGGGCCACAAAGGTCGCGAGAATACCCATGGCACGGCCACGTTCGCGCGCCGGAAACGACTCGGTGATGATACCCATGTTGTTAGCCATGGCCGCCGCGCAACCGACGCCCTGAACAATGCGTGCCAGGATAAGAACCTCGAGCGAACCCGAAAGGCCGCAAAGCAGCGAACCGGCCGTAAAAACGATTACGCCCAGCTGGAATACGCCCACCTTGCCGCGCACGTCGCCCAAGCGGCCAAACGGCAGCATAGCCACGCATGTCGCAAGCAGGTACACCGAGCTCACCAGCTGGATGCGGTCGAGGCCCACGCCCAGCTCCTTTTGCATCACGGGCAACGCCACGGTCACGACGGTCGAATCCAGACACGACATAAACGTCATGATGAGCACGGTAAACAGAATCGCCCATTTGTTCTTGCCATGGGTGTCGCCCTCTAGAGCAATGTGCTCGCGGCGCAACTGCTCTGCAGTTTTCTCCATATCCATCCTTTCGAGTGGCCTAACGCAAAAAACGGGGCCCCGATCGCCTGCAAACAGCCGCGATTGGGGTCCCGCCTACGGAATCGGAACGAAAGGTCACCGAAGCTTTCTGCCAGCATCGGCACCTTGTACGGAGCTAGCCTAGCACTGCTCGAGTGCCTGCTCAAGGTCGGCAATCAGATCGGCCGTGTCCTCGAGGCCGCACGACAGGCGCACCATGTCGGCGGAGATGCCACAGGCGATGAGCTCCTCATCGTTCATCTGGCGATGCGTGGCATTAGCGGGATGCAGGCAGCAAGTGCGGGCATCGGCCACGTGCGTGGCGATCTGGGCGAGCTTGAGGCTCTTCATAAAGGTCTCGGCCGCCGCGCGACCACCGTTAAAGCCAAAGCTCACAACGCCGCAGGTACCGTTGGGCATGTACTTCTGAGCCAGGTCATAGTACTTATCGCCCTCCAGGCCCGGATAGCTCACGAAGCGCACCTTGGAATGGCTCTGCAGGAACTTGGCGACGGCCAGGCCGTTCTCACAATGACGCGGCATGCGTACATGCAGGCTCTCGAGCGAGCTGTTCAGGAAGAAGGCCGCCTGCGGGTTCTGCATGGGGCCGAGGTCGCGCATGAGCTGCGCGGTGACCTTGGTAATGAAGGCGCCCTCGCGACCGAACTTCTCGGCATAGGTCACGCCGTGATAGCTCTCGTCAGGCGTGGTGAGACCCGGGAACTTATCAGCATGGGCCATCCAGTCAAACTGGCCGTGATCGACGATCACGCCGCCCAGGTAGGCCGCATGGCCATCCATGTACTTAGTGGTGGAGTGCGTGACGATGTCGGCGCCCCACTCAAAGGGACGGCACATCACGGGCGTCGGGAAGGTGTTGTCGACCATCAGCGGCACGCCGTGGTCGTGCGCGGCCTTGGCAAAGCGCTCAATATCGAGCACGGCAAGGGCGGGGTTGGCGATGGTCTCGCCAAAGACGAGTTTGGTGTTGGGCTGGAAGGCTGCCTCGAGCTCCTCGTCGGTGCAGTCGGGGGCAACGAAGGTACAGGTCAAACCCATGCGCTCCATAGTATGGGCGAGCAGGTTGTAGGTACCGCCGTAGATAGCAGAGCTCGCGACCACATGATCGCCGGCACCGGCCACGTTAAAAATCGCGAGGAAATTCGCAGCCATGCCCGAGCTCGTGAGCATCGCAGCGGTGCCGCCCTCCATCTCGCAGATCTTGGCGGCAACGAGATCGCACGTGGGGTTCTGCAGACGGCTGTAGAAGTAGCCCGACTCCTCTAGGTCAAACAGCTTGCCCATGTGCTCGGACGTGTCGTACTTCCACGTGGTGGACTGGTAGATGGGCACCTGGCGCGGCTCGGCATCTCCCGGGTGATAGCCGCCCTGGACACATGTAGTTCCGATGGTCTGCTCGGTCATATCTAGCTCCCTTGCCTGGGTTTTAGTTTTATTCGGTTCACGATACCGCTACCCTGCACCCCTCTCAACCCATCCCCAAGGTAGGTTAAGGGACAAATTGATCAGGGGTATTTATCTCAAGCCTTGGGCATTTGCTCGATAGATAAAAACGAGACATACATGAAGCTCTCGATGATTACATGCCCCGTCACGGGTACCATAGGCGAGTACACCGTGACCAAGGAGACAACGATGAAGCAAATCGATACTGCTCAGCTCGACACCGCCGCCTGCCAAGCTCAGGCTGCCGAATACCACGCCCAAGGCTTCAACTGCGCACAGGCCGTCGCCTGCACGCTCGCACCTGCCGTCGGGCTCGACCCCCAGACCGCCTTTACCCTCACCGAGGGCTTTGGCGCCGGCATGGGCGGCATGACCGAAACCTGCGGTGCCATCTCGGGCGCCGTGGCCATCATGGGCTTTGTGATGAGCGACGGCATGGAAAACCCCAAGACCAAGGGCCAGACCTACAAGCTGTCGCGCGAAATCGCCAAGCGTTTTGGCGAGAAGAACACGACGACCGTCTGCGGCACGCTCAAGGGCATCGGATCGGACAAGGGTCCGCTCCGCAGCTGTCCCGGTTGCATCGACGATGCCGTCGAAATCGCCTGCGATGTGCTAAAGCAGCTCGCCGAGTAAGCGGCAGCAACAGAAAAACGACGGCCGGCGCGCTTGGGATCCATCCAAAAGCACGCCGGCCGTCGCCGTTAAAACTCGGCAAATTCGGGAGCGCCGACCTCAATCTCCTCGCGCCCCGCCATAAGCTCGCGCATCTTAGCGCAAAACGGCTCCTGCTCCCCCGCTTTGAACACCAAATGAATCGTCACGGTATCCGCGAAATCGGTATCCGAAACCTTGGCACCCGAATCCTGCGCCAAATGAAGCACTTGCTCATACTGCGGATAGGCCACATGCACGTCAACAGGCACGACACTCGTCATCTCGACGATCTGCCCGGCCTCCTGAGCCGCGGCCACCGCCGTCTGCGTCGCCGCGGTATAGGCGCGCACCAAGCCACCGGGCCCTAACAGCGTGCCACCAAAATAGCGCGTCACCACGCAGCAAACATTTTTGAGCCCCGCGCCGCGCAGCACCTCGAGCGTCGGCATACCGCTCGTGCGGCTCGGCTCACCATCATCGCTCTGGCGCTCGCGTCCATCGACTAAAATCCACGCGGGAACATTGTGCCGAGCGTCGTAATGACGCTTGCGAACCATCTCGATAAAGGCATTCGCCTCGTCCTCGGACTCAATATGGACCAGCTGGGCAATAAACCGGCTCTTGCGGTCCACAAACTCGCCCGAAGCCTCAATATTCGATTGCAGAGTAAAATAGCTGTCCAACAAAGCCCCTCAACAAAATAAAGCGCAGCAACAAACAGCCTCAATAATACGGCAAAGACAGCACCGTTGCCCTCGTCAACAAGAACGGAAACGCCAATGATACCGTCACCAACAGCGAGAACCCGTCAGCGCGAGCAAGGTGCCTTGAAAGACAAGGGCATTGACCTTATGGTCATGCCCGAAGGCTTGAAAGGCAGATTGCCGCGCTGACGGGTTCGCAGCGTCAACATAGTTGCTGAGTGGGCCTATAAGCCGGGTTCTGTCGTGAACGGTCATTTATCTTGTCTGCACGTTACCGTGCAGTTCCACGCACGCTACCCGAACGCGGACCGGGCCGGCCCATAGCGTTCCTATTCGCGCTTGCTCCGGATGGGGCTTGCCAAGCCGCCGTGTTGCCACGACGCTGGTGGTCTCTTACACCACCGTTTCAGCTTTTCCCTTTACGCCTTGCGGCGCAGGTGGGAGTCTTCTTTTCTGCGGCGCTTTCCGTCGGATCACTCCGCCCGGCCGTTAGCCGGCATCCCGCCCTCTGGAGCCCGGACTTTCCTCACGCGTACTGCAAGCAGCACATCGCGCGACCGTCTGGCCCACTCAGCAGTGCAAGAGTGTAACACACCGTTGCCGCAGGCAATGGCACAACGCAAACGCTCGACACGATAAACCAAGAACCGCCATGCGCTACAATGGTCCTGTCGATGGGCAACGTCGTCAGTCGAGACGCGACCGCGCTCCGCACCCCTCCGTCTACTCGGTGCGTTCCCGCCTCCTCCCCGAGGCGGGATGTCGGCGTTTTTTCATGCAGCGACAACCAAATAGCCTGTGGACAGCAAGGGCAGCATCGTGCATCTCGGCACCAAATGCAAAAAGGGACCCGTCCATTACGGACGGATCCCTTAAAACAAGTGATCGTCAAACCGATTTACTCGGCGTCGGTCTCCTCGTCCTTCTTCTCGGAAGGAAGCGGGGTAACCTCGATCTCGACGCCCAGAGTCTCAGCAGCGGACTTCATGGACAGGGAGATACGACGACGGTCGAGGTCGATCTCCATGACCTTGACCTGAACCTTGTCGCCCACGTGGGTGACCTGAGAAGGCTGATCGACGTGCTTGTTGGCCATCTCGGAGATGTGCACCAAGCCCTCGATGCCCTCGCCCAGGTCGACGAAAGCGCCGAACGGGACAAGCTTGGTCACAGTGCCCTCGACGATAGCGCCGACGGGGTACGTCTTGACCAGTGCGCGCCACGGATCCTCGGTGGTCTGCTTGAGACCCAGGGAGATGCGCTCGCGGTTGAGATCGACGTCGAGAACCTCGACCTCGACCTCCTGGCCGACCTTGACAACCTCGGAAGGATGGTTGACGTGATTCCAGGAGAGCTCGGAGATGTGGATGAGGCCGTCGATACCGCCGAGGTCGACGAAGGCGCCGAAGTCGACGATGGAGGAAACGGTGCCCTGGAGACGCATGCCAGACTTGAGCTTGGACAGGATCTCGGAGCGCTCGGCCTTACGGGACTCCTCGAGCACGACGCGACGGGAGAGGACGACGTTGTTGCGGTTGCGGTCCATCTCGATGACGCGAGCCTCGATGCGGGTGCCCATGTAGGAGGTGAGGTCCTTGACACGACGGAGGTCGACGAGGGAAGCGGGCAGGAAGCCACGCAGGCCGATGTCGAGGATCAGGCCGCCCTTGACAACCTCGATAACCTCGCCCTCGACGTTCTCGCCGGAGTTGAACTTCTCCTCGATGCGGTTCCAAGCACGCTCGTACTCGGCACGCTTCTTGGACAGGACCAGACGACCGTCCTTGTCCTCCTTCTGGAGAACCAGAGCCTCGATGGGATCACCGAGTGCAACGATGTCTGCAGGGTTAGCGTCCTTGCGGATGGACAGCTCGCGGACCGGGATAACGCCCTCGGACTTGAATCCGATGTCAACGAGCACCTCGTCATGCTCGATCTTAACGACAGTGCCGTTAACGAGATCGCCCTCATCAAAGTCGGTAATCGTACCGTCGATGAGGTTGTTCATCTCCTCCTCATTGACATCGTCAAGAGAGAAAATGGACGAGTTCTGAATCTCACTCAAAGGTGGACCCCTTTCGAACTACGGGGCCCCGATTGCTAGGACCTACAGAAGGGTGCGACAAGCACACAACGTTTAGGAACACTCGGGAGCCGACAGATACTAATGTGACGCTTATGCAATCACGTTCGTATAGGTTACGGGGAAATGAGTTCGATTTCAAGCGTGAACTGCGATTTTTTACTCGTGTGGAGACTTTTTCGTAATCTTATGAACACACGTCTCCGCAACTTGACGATAACCAGCCAGGCATTCGGCTTTGGGGTAAAGTATCCGGAGCCAACGACTCTAGATCAAATTTACGAGAAAGGTGCCCGCGTGCTCAAAGCAGTCGTTTTCGATATGGACGAGACGCTTCTTAGCATCAACCTCAACGCGTTCATCCTTCGCTATTTTAAGGATGTCTCATCGATGCTCGCGGATATCGGGCACCGCAGCCGCGGTGGCACGATGGCGCGCCTCGGCACCATCTTGGTCGACCTCAACGCCAATCGCCGCAGCGGCACGGACAACCGCACCAATCTTGAGTTTTACCAAGAAGAGGTCGAGCGCCGATGCGGGATCTGCCTCTCCGATCCCCTCATCTACGAGGCGTTTACCTACTATGACCGCGAAGTTCTTCCGTACAAGAACGACGATGTCATTAACGCCCACGCCATGCCGGGCGCACACGCCGCGCTCCAGGCCGTACAGGACGCAGGGCTGCGCTGCGCGCTCTTTACCAACCCCAGCTTTCCCCAGGGCGCCATCGAGTGCCGCATGGGTTGGGGCGACCTGGCCGACGCTCCCTTTGAGCTCGTCACGCACATGGGAAACACCACCCGCTGCAAGCCCGATGCCACCTACTATCTAGAGCAGCTTCAGGTGATGGGACTCGAGCCACACGAGGTCCTTATGGTGGGCAACGATCCCAAACGCGACTTCCCGTCCCCCGATTGCGGCATCCAAACCGCCTTTGTGGGCCAAGGCAAGCCCAGCCGAGCCACCTGGCGCGGAACCATGGAAGACTTCGCCCGCGACTTCAACGCCGTAATCGAAGCCTTCTACGAACACCAAGTAGCCAACGAACTGTCATAGGACCCCTCGCTCCAAACAAAATGGTGCCGCAGATTGAGCACAAGTCAGCGAAAACGCCCCTGAGCGAGCAATGTACCTTGAAAGAGGAGGGCATAGGCCTTCTGGCCATGCCCGACGATTGAAAGGTAGATTGCCGCTTAGGGGCGTTTGCAGCGTCGACCGGTTACGCGGTTTGGTAAAACCGCGTAACTAACAAACCTGGGTTTTGCCGATCATGATGTTGAGGATCTCGACGTCGGTATCTTTCATACCCACACGGCCCACGTAGCCCATGCTGGCGATTGTCTGCTCAACGGTATCTTGGATCAGGCCCTCGCCGGCGCGGAAGCCGCGACCCTGCATGGCCATATCATGGCCCAGAATCGCCGCATCGACGGCAGCCGAGATCTTGGCGGCACAGCTCGCCTTGGCGCCGTCGCATACGATGCCGCCCACGTTGCCGAGCGTATTCGAGACCGTCGCGCCAATCTGCTCGCGCGTGCCACCGCACAGCCAGGTAATCGCAGCGCCGGCGCCGCACGCGGCGCAAATAGCACCGCAAAACGCCGAGAGTGCGCCAATATAGCTCTTGATATGCACGGCGATAAGATCAGACAGCATCACGGCGCGCACCAGGCGCTCGTGGTCGCAGCGCAGGTACTCGGCATACTCCATGACGGGCAATGCGCAGGTAATGCCCTGATTGCCCGAGCCGCACACAATGGCGACCGGCAGCGCGCAGCCGTTCATGCGGGCGTCGGACCCGGCGGCCGCACGGGCACGGGCACGGCAGGCGACGTCATCGGCACGAGCACCCAGCAGCGTACGACCCACCTCGGCGCCCCAAGCGTGCGCAAGGCCCTCGGCACTGATCGCGCCATTCAGCTCAATCTGACGCTCAACGGCAGCGCGGGCTTCCTCAATGTCACCGTCCTCGATAAAGTCGATGATGGACTCAATCGACATGGGCGTGTCGGCCTTATCCGCCGCCCGCTCGGCCACCACGCGCTCGGCGCATGCGGCACACTCCCCCGCTGACTTGCCGCATACCGGAATACCGTCGAGCGTATGGCACGTGACGTTGGTGTGGTGATCGGTAATCTCGACGACCGCGGTATGGTCCCCGGCCGTCGCAGTCACCTTGATGTAGAGGTTGGGCACGCCCTCGACAAGCGACACATCGCAGTAGTCGGCGTCGGCGAGGAGCTCGGCCACGCGTGCACGGTCTTCATCGTCAACGCTCTCGAGCACCTCGAGAGCGCTCTTAGCGTCGCCGCCCACGGCACCCAGCACGGCCGCGGCCTCAATACCGTGCATACCGCCCGAGTTGGGCACGGTCACGCTCTTGACGTTCTTGATGATGTTGCCCGAGCAGGCAACGTCCATATGATCGGGTTCGCAACCGAGCGTCTGGCTCGCCAACGCCGCTGCATAGGCAACGGCAATGGGCTCGGTGCAGCCGAGTGCACAGACAAGCTCGCGGTTCAAAACATCGCAAAACGCGGCATCACGAAGGGAATCGGTAGGCATAGGTATCTCCTGCTTGCATAACGGGCTTGGCTCTCAAGTTAATAAATAGCTCCTTTATTTGATAACAATGCATCAAAAACCGCAACCATGGTTCCGGCGGACGGCGCTCAAGCGCAAACTGACGACATTCATTCACGAGAAGCCGGTCTTGTTGCATGCTAAAGCGTTTGACCAAAAAACGCCCGAGCGTTTACGCAAAAGTCGCGCTATCATGCAGTCGAACGCGGTAAACACCTTTAGCATTTGCGCCGCACAGACCAGAGAGGAACCATCCATGAAGATCGGTATCGGTAACGACCACGCCGCCGTCGAGCTCAAGAACATCATTTCCGAGCACCTGAAGGAGCGCGGCTGCGAGGTCGTGAACTTTGGCACCGACACCTCCGAGAGCTTTGACTACCCCATCGCCGGCTACAAGGTGGGTAAGGCCGTTGCCAACGGCGACGTCGACCTGGGCATCCTCATCTGTGGCACCGGTGTCGGGATTAGCCTGGCTGCCAACAAGGTCGAGGGCGTACGCGCCGTTGTGTGCTCCGAGCCCTTCAGCGCCAAGCTCTCTCGCATGCACAACAATACCAACGTGCTCGCCTTTGGCGCCCGCGTCGTGGGCTCCGAGCTCGCCAAGATGATCGTCGACGAGTGGCTCGACGCCGAGTTTGAGGGTGGTCGTCACGAGCGTCGCGTTAACCTCCTCAACGAGATCGATCACACGCGCGGCCTTAAGATCGTCGACGAAGCCTAAACTATTCAGTGCCACAAGCTAACAGCAGGGGCCCGCTCGGAACACATGACCGAGCGGGCCCCTGCATAGATTTTGGAATAAAAGGGCGCCGCGGATGGAGTTCCGCGGCGCCCAAGCCACACGCTAACAGCTTTAAGGAGTCAAAGCTGGTTTAGCCAAAGAAGCGCTTGATCTCAATCTCGGCGTTCTCCAGGCAGTCGGAGCCGTGGATCACGTTGGCGTTGACATCGACGGCAAAGTCGCCGCGGATGGTACCAGGAGCAGCCTCAAGCGGGTTGGTAGCGCCCATGAGGGTGCGCATCTTAGCAACAGCGGAGAGACCGGAAACGACCATCTTGACGACCGGACCGCTCGTCATAAAGTCGCAGAGACCGCCAAAGAAGGGCTTGTCGGCCAGATGGGCGTAGTGCTCCTCGACGGTAGCGCGCTCGAGCGTGGTCATCTCCAAGCGCTCGATAACAAGACCGCTGCGCTCAATGCGAGCAACAATCTCGCCGATTTTGCGATCGCGCACGGCGTCGGGCTTAATCATGATGAAGGTCTTCTCGATAGCCATAAAAGTAGCCTTTCAAGTAGGTTCGCGCGTGCCCAAGTCCCATTCCGGCACCCGCCTGGACTGCATCGTAACAGAGTTTTAGCTGCAGTTAAACAAAAAGCTGTTTATTGAAACGTTGCAATTTATTGAAGCGTTCCATATGTGTCACTTCTGTTTCGAAGCCCGATTAGAGTACCATCCGACTGCCCATCAACCGCATCGAGCAGAGCAGACGGTCGGTTGCCGCCCGCGAACGTACCCCCTTCACAACCTGCCCAAAGGTCCTACAGAACTTCTCGACAAGCCCCTCCCCCATAGCAACAAAATACGGGCGCCCACATCAGCAGACGCCCGTAAAGCAAAAAACGATTCCTCAATAAATGGACAATACGGCTTCAGCCAAACCTCTACTTTGCCCCGTGGCCCATCTCGACGACCTTAGTCAGCGATCCAAACACGCCCTCGTCGGCCACGAGCTGCGCCTTGGCACGCTGCAGCTGCACGGCAACGGCGGCAGGGGCGGTGCCGCCCTCGGTCGTGCGCGCGGCGACAATCGACGGGATGTCGAGCGCCTCGGTGATGTCGCGCTCAAAGAGCGGGCTTGCCTCCCGGAACACCTCAAACGGCAGATCCTCAAGATTGCAGCCGCGCTTCTCACACATCAGAACCAGATGTCCCACCACGGCATGTGCCTCGCGGAACGGCAGACCACGCTTAGCCAGGTAATCGGCAACATCGGTAGCGGCAAGGTGCCCCACGCCGCACTCGCGCGCCATGGCATCCTCGTTGACGGTCCAGGTCGAAATCATGCCAGCCATAACCGACAGACACCGCATGAGCGTACGGGCAGTATCGAGCGCGCCCTCCTTGTCCTCCTGCAAGTCCTTGTTATATGCGAGCGGCAAGCCCTTCATGGTCACGAGCAGCTGCACCAGGTTGCCATAGACTCGGCCGCTCTTGCCGCGGATAAGCTCGGCAAAGTCGGGATTCTTCTTCTGCGGCATGATGGACGAGCCGGTGGAGTACGAGTCGGAAAGCGTGATAAAGCCAAATTCGGAGCTCGACCACAGCACGATCTCCTCGGAAAGACGCGACAGGTGCATCGCCATGACGGATCCGGCGTAATGCAGATCGAGCAGGAAATCACGGTCGGAAACCGCATCGAGCGAGTTGGGAATCACGCCCGCAAAACCAAGTTCGGCAGCCGTCATCTGGCGATCGAGCGGATAGCTCGTACCGGCAAGCGCGGCAGCACCCAGCGGACAGTTGTCGGCGGCATCAAAGGCGGCCTTCAGGCGCGTAAAGTCGCGCGCGAACATCCAGGAATACGCCAGCAGATGATGCGACAGCAGCACGGGCTGAGCGTGCTGCATGTGCGTGTAGCCCGGCAAAATCACCTTGTCGTACTTCTTAGCCGCATCCACCAGCACATGGCGCAGCTCTAGATTGGCCTCCATGAGCTCCTTGGCCAGCGCCTTGACGCCCAGTCGCGTATCGGTCGCCACCTGGTCGTTGCGCGAACGCCCAGTATGCAAGCGCTTGCCAGCCTCGCCGATGCGACGCGTCAGCTCGCTCTCGATGGACATATGAATGTCTTCGTCGTTGATGTCGAAGGTAAAGTTGCCGGCATCGATATCCTGTTCGATTCCGGTCAGGCCCTCGGCAATCGCGCGCTCGTCCTCGGCACTGATGATGCCCTGGGCCGCCAGCATTTTGGCATGCGCCTTAGAGCCGGCGATATCCTGCTTATAGAGATGTTTGTCGACCGGCAGCGACGCGCCAAACTCCTGCGTGACCTCGGCCACACCTGCCTCAAAACGACCGCCCCAAAGAGCCATGGAACCGTCCCCTTTCTCCAAATACCAAAACAAGCGCCCAAAGCAATGCGCCATATCGCTAAAGCGATTTTTCAACCGCTAGTTTTGCACATTCCCCACCGTGTGCGGAGCCATGTAGCTAATTTGCAAAGAAGTGACGCGCCATACACTTGGCGCCCAACGTCTCCCTCCGGATGTTGCCCTGCGAACCATCGATCCAGGCCTTCAGGCTCATAGGAACGTCCTCGACCCTTACAGCATCGAACTCGGGCGCGAGGGCAAGCAAAGCATGCGCGATAGCATTGAACATAATGGATACTCCTCATATATATAGGCACAGAGCCGCCAAATTGATAGAAGGAGCCCCGCCGGACAACCCCGGCGGGGCTCGGACTCAGCCGCAGACGCGGCATCATATATGCGGGCGGAACGTAGGGGCCACCGATGTTAAGAAGTGTCAGCAAGCATAACGAAAGGTAGGGACCCCGTGCGCCCGTTATGTATCACGCGGATGGGCCGCGCGGATACCAAGGGAAGGAGGCGCTAGGCCTGAGCGGCAGCAGAGCTGGGGCCCTGGACCTTTGCCCACGTCTTGAGCGACAGCGTATCGATCTCGATAAAGCCGGCGCTGGCCTTCTCGTCAAACGTGGTGTCGCGGTCGTAGGTAGCCAGACCGTAGTCGTAGAGGCTGAAGGGGCTCTTGCGGCCGACGACATGGCAGTTGCCCTTAAAGAACTTCAGACGGACAGTGCCGGTCACGAACTTTTGCGTGTCGGCCATAAAGGCATCGAGCGCGTTTTTGAGCGGGCTGTACCACTGGCCGTTGTACACGGCGGTGGCCCAATCCTGCTCGAGCTTGATCTTGGTCTTGAGCAGGTCGCCCTCGACGCAGATGTCCTCAAGCGCCTTGTGGGCGGTGATGAGCGTCAGGGCGCCGGGAACCTCGTAGCACTCGCGGCTCTTAAGGCCCACCAGGCGATCCTCGACCAGATCGAGACGGCCAAAGCCATTGTCGCCGGAGATCTTGTTGAGGGCGATGACGATCTCAGAGAGCTTCATCTTCTTGCCGTCGACGGCGACGGGCTTGCCGGCCTCAAACTCAATCTCGGTGTAGGTCGGGGTGTCCGGCGTGTCCTCGGGGTTCTTGGTCATAACCCAAGCGTCGTCGAGCGGCTCGTTCCAGGGATCCTCCAGGTGACCGCACTCAATGGCACGACCCCACAGGTTGTCGTCGATGGAGTAGGGGTTGTCGTTGGCACCCTCGGGAACCGGCACGTTGTGAGCGTGGGCATAGGCGACCTCGTCGGGACGGCACTTCAGATCCCACTCGCGCACCGGGGCGATAACCTTGAGCTCGGGGTCGAGGGCCTTGACGGCGGCCTCAAAACGGACCTGGTCGTTACCCTTGCCGGTGCAGCCGTGGGCGACGTAGGTCGCGCCAAACTCGTGGGCGACCTCAACAAGCTTCTTGGCAAGCAGCGGGCGAGACAGGGCGGAGAGCAGCGGATACTTGTTCTCGTACATGGAGTTTGCGGCGATGGCCTTAGTCAGGAACTCATCGGAGAACTCGTCGCGCAGGTCGAGTACCTGGCAATCGAGAACGCCCAGGTCGAGCGCCTTCTGCTTCTTGGCATCCAGTCCGGTCTCTTCCTGGCCCACATTGCCGCAGACGCAAACGACATCGAGATTCTTCTCGTCCTGGAGCCACTTGACACATACGGATGTATCAAGACCACCGGAATATGCGAGAACGACTTTTTCCTTGCTCATGGCTGTTTCCTTTCGCCCTTGGTAGCTAGTTAGAACATCGGTCAGTTGCAAGCCATTTCAAGGTCATATACCGTGCAATATCAGATTAAATAGCAAAAATCAGCACATACATGCCCTAGAAACATGTAGCAATGTCGTGCTAAAACCCAACGACCTCAAAATGACTCTGTTGAGGCAATTCGCCCCATGCGGACAGAGACGATTGTTATCGTCGTCGGGAAATTGCGCGCTGGCGTCGGATGGCATTGTCTGCAGTGGTGATGATCTTTACGAACTGCATCTGCCTCTCCTTTCACCTATCGCCGGGCGCAATTCTAATATCGTAAACGGTACCTTTTCCTCGGTAAGCGGTTGTTTTTCCGTCTCCGTTTTCGATGGTCGCTATATTACGCTAAAGTGCCCGCAGCACAAGCGACAAATTCAAATTTCTGAAAAGTTTTTTCATTACTTTGTGAAGCGTGGTGCAAATACGCTCCGTTCCTGCGAAAATACGCCCGACTACGAATTGATGGTTATAACGTCTGAAACAATCTCGAAACGAAAGGCTCGCTTTTATGCAAACTTACGAATCGGACGCCAATATCGGAAACATTAAGATTCTCGCCGTCGACATGGACAAGACGCTGCTGACCGACGAGCGTGTGCTGCCCCAGGGTCTTGATGAGCGCCTGGACAAGCTCGCCGACGCCGGCATCGTATTCTGCCCCGCCAGCGGACGTCCCGCCCCCAAGCTCGAGGAGATGTTCGAGGGCATCAAAAACCGCCTTGCTTTTTGTCCCGACAACGGAGCGTGCGTGATCTATCGCGGCAGCTATATCTATAAGAGCAATATTGACGTGGAGCTGTATCAGCAGGTCTTGAGCCGTGCCTCGGAGGATCCTCGCGCTGTCCCCGTCCTGTGCTGCTTCGACGAGTTCTACGTGCTTGCCCGCGACCATCAATACCACGACGAGATCAGCGTCTACTACAACACGATCAACTACGTCGACAGCTTTGAGGACCTTGATATCGAGTCCAACAAGATCTCAATCTTCTTCCCGGCCTATGATGCCGAGCCCGCTTTCCGCGAGACCTATAGCCCCGAGTTCTCGGACAAGCTCTACGTCACCAACGCCGGGCGCGAGTGGATCGACTTTATGAACCTGGGCGTCGACAAGGGCGCCGGCGTCGCGCACCTGTGCGAACACCTGGGCATCGATATCGCCGACGCCGCCGCCGTGGGCGATACGTACAACGACATCCCCATGCTGGAGCGCGTCGGTCACAGCTTTATCGTGGACAATGCCGAGGAGCACATGAACGCGCATGCCAAATGGCGCATTCCGAGCAACAACGACGGGGGCGTACTGACGCTCATCGACGCCATCTTGGCGGCTCGTTAATCTATCCCGTCGCCATGCCCGGGGCCGACCGCTTGATTTTTGCTCGGTCAAGTCCTGGGCTCGCACGAAGAGCACATTTAGTGCTCTTCGGCTCGTGCGGAATCTACAAAAATCAAGCGGTCGGCCCCGGGCATGGCCATGTTGACTTTGCTTGCCGCCAAGATGGCCTCTTGAGTGTCTAGATACTTGGCTGAATTTATTTGAACAGAGGGGAGCCCCTTTTTGGAAGGGGCTCCCCTCTGTTTTGGTTACTTTGGGGTTGTGGGCACTTCCCTATTTGGCGTCGGCCCAGGTTATGCCGGTGCTGGCTTCGGCGATTAGGGGGACGCGGAGGTCTACTACGTGCTCCATGACGTCGCGGACCATGGTGGTTAGGCGCTCGACTTCGTCGACCGGGCACTCAAAGTCCAGTTCGTCGTGCACCTGCAAGATCATGTGGGCGGCAAAACCCTCTTCTTCCAGGCGGCGGCTTACGCGGGCCATGGCGATCTTGATGATGTCGGCGGCGGTTCCCTGCATGGGGTGGTTCATGGCCGTGCGCTCGCCAAAGCCGCGGAGTTGCGGGTTTTTGGCCTTGAGCTCGGGAATATGGCGTCTGCGGCCGTACATGGTCTCGGCGTAGCCCGTCTGCTTGGCACGCGCCACCACGTTGTCGAGGAATGTACGCACGCCCGGGTAGGCCTCGTAGTAGCGGTCGATCATGTCACGCGCCTCGGCCATCGAGATATGCAGCGACTGTGACAGACCATAGGCCTGCTGGCCGTACACGATGCCAAAGTTCACGGCCTTGGCGCGACTGCGCAGGTCGGGCGTTACCTCGGACACCGGCACACCAAATACGCGCGCCGCCGTCTCGGCATGGAAGTCCTCGCCCTCGTTAAAGGCGCGCACCAAGTGCTCGTCACCCGAGAGATGTGCCAGCAGACGCAGCTCTATCTGCGAGTAGTCCACCGCCAAAAAGACGCTTCCCTCGCCTGCCGAAAACGCCGTCTTGACGGTACGACCCAGCTCCGAGCGCGTCGGGATGTTCTGCAGGTTCGGGTCGCTCGAGGACAGACGCCCCGTTGCCGTGATGGTCTGGTTGTACGTGGTGTGCACGCGACCGTCACCACGGCGCAGCGGGCCCAGCGTATCCAGATAGGTGGACTTGATTTTGGACTTTTCACGCCAATCCAAGATCAGACGCACGATTTCGTGGTCGCGGGCAAGGTCGCTCAACACCTTGGCGTTGGTCGAATAGTAGCCGCGCTTAGTCTTCTTGAGGCCCTTGGTCGGAAGCCCCATCACATCAAAGAGCACATGCGACAGCTGCATGGGACTGCCAATATTAAAGGTCTCGTCACCCGCCAGGTCGCGAATGCTGCGCTCGACCTCGGTGATCTGGGTCGCCAGGCCCTCGGACAGATTACGCAGGCGGTCGGGATCCACGAGCATTCCCGCGCGCTCCATCTTGGCAAGCACCGGCACGAGCGGCATCTCGATGCCATCGAACACGTTGGCGGCATTCTCACGGGCCATGCACTCGCGCAACGGCGTCACGAGCGCCAGCGTCAGAGCCGCAGTACGGGCGGCAGGCGCCGGAGCGTCCTCACCAGCACCCTCTGCGCCGCGCGCCGCAGGCAACGTCATCTGCAGATACGTATCGGCAAGATATGCCTCATCGAACTCGGAGCGATCGGAATCCAGCAGATAGGCAGCGACCACGGTATCGAAGATACGCGTGGAATCGGCAGCGAGCGGATCCATGAGCTCGGGCTCAGAAGAATCGATGGGCGAAAGCTCGTGCAGCAGCGCCTTCGTATCCGGGCTCGCCACGCGGCCCTCCATAAACAGGCGCGCAAGCACGCCGGCGATCACACCGTGAGCGAAGTTGAAGCCATCGACTACGGCAGTGGAGGCGCCGTCGCCCTCCTCGAGCGCGAACAGGCCCTTGGACGTCGCCAACCACAGCGTGCGCGTCAGTCCAAAGAGCGCGCCCTCTTCCTTATCGTCGTCCACCACGGCGGCGACCCACTCGCCCGCCTCGATCGCACGCGAAACCTCGGACGCCACGGCAGCAAGCGCCTCGGCATCGCCGGCAGCGGTGCGCTCAATCGTGGGCATCTCAAACATACTGGAGACAGCAGCAGCCCCGCCCTCGCCGCCGATCAGCGCCAAGAAACGGTTCTGCATGGCGGTGATACCAAGCGTGCCCAGCGCAGCGGAAACCTCATCGGCAGAATACGCCGGGAAGGGCGTCGCCTCAAAATCGAGCTCAACGGGCGCATCGGTGCGGATGGTCGCGACCTTGCGGCTCAGCAGCGCGTCGTCGATGTGCGCGCGCAGGTTCTCGCCCATCTTGCCCTTGACCTCGTCAGCATGCGCGATGACCTCGTCCAGGCTACCGTACTGCGCAATGAGCGCGCTCGCCTTTTTGGGGCCGATGCCCGGCACGCCGGGGATGTTATCGGACGTGTCGCCCTTCAGACCATAAAAGTCGGGCACGAGCGCCGGCGTGATGCCGTGATACAGATCGTCCACGCTCTCGGGCGTCATGATCGCCACGTCGGACAGGCCCTTGCGGGTCGAGACCACGTTGACGTGCTCGGTCACGAGCTGATACATATCGCGATCACCGGTCACCAGCAGCATGTCACAGCCGGCCTCTTCACCCAGACGCGCCATAGTGCCCAGAATGTCATCGCCTTCCCAGCCCTCGGACTGCAGAATCGGCACGTTGAGTGCGACGAGCAGCTCCTTGATCATAGGAAACTGCGCATGCAGATCGGGGTCCATGGGCGGGCGCTGCGCCTTATACTGCGGCAGCATCTCCATGCGCACGCGCGGCTTGCCATTATCAAACGCCACAACAACGCCGTCGGGGTTAAAGGCGTCGATCATCTTAAGAAACATGTTCAGAAAGCCAAAAATCGCGTTGGTGGGGCGACCGTCCGGCGCGTTCATGGTCGGCGGCACGGCGTGGAAGGCGCGATGCATGAGCGAGTTGCCGTCGATAACGGCAAAGGTGCGGCGCTTGTCAGACATATTGAATACCTCGCTTTGGGCTGGGCACGGTTTGCTCACTCCAGTTTACACGCTCCCCGCCCCGCGGCCACCTCACATCAAGCTCCCCCGCCACCGTGAGCCCGCGCGTGATACGATGGCTCACGGTACATCAACCAGCACGATCGATCCGAAAGGAGCCTGCGTCATGGAGCGTCCCTGCGCATGGAAAAAGTACACGCCACAGCAAATCGAGGAGCTCGAGGAGCTTTGCCGCGGCTATAAGCAGTTTTTGAGTGAGAACAAGACCGAGCGCCTGTGCGTCAAGGCCGGCATCAAGATGGCCGAGGAGGCGGGATACGTCGACCTGGAGACCGTAATCGCCGAAGGCCGCGAGCTCAAGGCAGGCGACAAGGTGTATGCCGCTAACCACGGCAAGGACCTTATGCTCGTCAACCTGGGCACCGCCCCGCTCGAGCAGGGCTTTAACATCCTGGGCGCGCACGTGGACTCGCCGCGCCTGGACCTTAAGCAGAACCCCGCCTTCGAGGCCGGCGACATGGCTTATCTCGACACGCACTACTACGGCGGCGTCAAGAGCTACCACTGGGTGGCCTCCCCTCTCGCACTCGTGGGCGTCATCTGCAAAAAGGACGGCACCACCGTCGACATCAATATCGGCGACAAGGCCGACGACCCGGTCTTTACCATCTCCGACCTGCTGATCCATCTTTCGAGCGAGCAGATGGCCAAGCCCGCCAAGGACGCCGTCGACGCCGAGATCCTCGACGTGATCGTGGGCGGCCGTCCCGTCAAGTTCGATGAGGACGACAAGGACGCCCCCAAGGAGCCCGTCAAGCAGATGTTCCTGGACATCCTCAAGGAGCAGTACGGCGTCGAGGAGGAGGACTTCCTCTCCGCCGAGATCGAGGTCGTGCCCGCCGGCCCGGCCCGCGACATGGGCCTCGACCGCTCCATGATTCTGGGCTATGGCCACGACGATCGCGTCTGCGCCTATCCGTCCATGCTCGCCCAGATCAACGTCGCCAACGTGGAGCGCACGAGCATCACGCTCATCGTCGACAAGGAGGAGATCGGTTCCGTAGGCGCCACCGGCATGACGAGCCGCTTTTTCGAGAACACCGTCGCCGAGATCATGACGCTCGCCGGCGAGGATAGCCCGCTGGCCCTGCGCCGCGCGCTCGCCCGCAGCCGTATGCTCTCCTCTGACGTGTCCGCCGGCTTCGACCCGGGCTACGCCGGCAAGTTCGAAACCAAGAACGCAGCCTTTATGGGTCGTGGCCTGTGCTTTAACAAGTACACGGGCAGCCGCGGCAAGGGTGGCTCCAACGACGCCGACGCCGAGTATGTGGCCCTCGTCCGCGACATCATGGACGAGGCCGGCGTAGACTTCCAGACCTGCGAGCTCGGTCGCGTCAACGCGGGCGGCGGCGGCACCATCGCCTACATCATGGCCAAGTACGGCATGAACGTCATCGACTCCGGCGTTGCCGTCCTGTCCATGCACGCCCTGTGGGAGGTCGCCAACAAGGCCGACATCTACGAGGCCTACCGCGGCTACAAGGCCTTCCTCGAGCGCGCCTAACCAGACTTCGTAACGCGAGCCCAACCAGCCCTTCATAACTTGCGGTGAAATAGTTCCAAGGTATGCCTTTTAACAGGCAAAACAGGAATTATTCCACCGCAACTTCTTTTTTTGGCAGAGGAGAGTCCATGTTGCAGGTCATCATTTCGCCCGCAAAGCAAATGCGCGCTGCCCAAGATGCTTTTGAAGTCCTGGGCATCCCACCCTTTGTGCGCGAGACGGCTCGCCTCCACCGCGCACTGCTAGATATCGAGCGGAATGAAGGCAGCGGCGGCCTGCAGGCGCTGTGGAACGTGAGTGACAAACTGCTGGGGCCTTGCCTCAACACCCTGCATGAGTTCGGGCCCATCCTGAAAAGCGGCGATCTCGACAATCCCGCACTCGCTCGCCACCTCTCCCCTGCCGTCATGTCCTATCACGGCATTCAATACCAGAGCATGGCACCCGAGGTGATGGATTCCGCGCAGCTCGCATGGCTGCAAGACCATCTGTGGATCCTCTCCGGCCTCTACGGGTGCGTTCGTCCCTTTCATGCCGTCGAACCGTATCGGCTGGAGATGGGCGCGAAGCTCGCCGTTGACGATGCCCGAGACCTCTACGCGTTTTGGAGCGACAAGCTCGCGCGGGCTATCGCCCCGGCAGGCTCAAACACCACGATCGTCAACCTCGCCAGCGTAGAGTATGCCAAAGCCGTTCTGCCCCACCTCGCGGGCGACGCCACGGCCGTCACATGCCTCTTTGGCGAGGGTATCCGCAACGGGAAGCCCATCCAACGGTCGACCGCCAGCAAAAAGGCGCGCGGCTCCATGGTGCGGTGGATGGCAGAAAACAAGCTCGAGGATGCAAGCGAACTCACCGCATTCAATATCGGCTATCGGCACATCCCCGAGCTTTCAGACAAAAACACCCTGGTTTTCATGAACGCGCAGGCACAATAGGCCCGCCGTTTCCAAACACCCCATTACTCCGCCAAGCCATCGGCCTTTGCAATCTCGCTCGTCGAGCCATCTTGGTAGGTAATCTTAACGTGCTCTACGTCGGATACCGTAACGCCCGACGGAGGTTCCAGACGCCACTCCGTCAGAGCGATATCCATGGTCGTGGGCACGCCCCCTTGATCTTTGGGCTTCACCGTGAGTGTTTTGATTGCCGCATCAAACGTCACGCGTTCGATTTCTTCGCCCGGAATAGACCCGCCGCTCAGCTGCAGCTGCACAAACTCGTCGCACGGATACCAATAGTCGCCGGGTGCGGCAACCGTGTTGCCACCAGAAACTTTCATGGTCATAATCGGCAGGCCTTCGTCGGCTTCAAACTCCCAGGCGGCGCCGCCACGACCGCCGAACGTCCAAATACAAAAGGCAATCACCAGCACGGCAAGCACCGCAAAACCAATCGCGACCAACCCATGGTGCGCACGGCTTTCCTCGGCCGATACATCCCATTGCGTCTCTCGATATAGATGCTTGTCTTCCATGTTCGCCTCCCCACAGGCACGCTCGTTGGCCCAATCGTACCCATTCAGGCTATACTTGAGCCCATGACATAATGGGGAGCTTGCAGGACAAGACGGCAGGCTGAGACTGGGCGCGCCCGCCCTGACCCGCAAACCTGATATGGGTAATGCCAACGAAGGGAGCCGTGCCAATGAGCACACAGACCGAGCCCAAGCTCGTCACGCAAATCGACTTCGCCCGCGCCGGGCAGATCACACCGCAGATGAAGGAGGTCGCCGAGCGCGAGCATCGCGACCCCGAGTACATCCGCGAGCGCGTGGCCGACGGCCGCATCGCCATTCCCGCCAACATCGTGCACATCAAAAAGGGCATGCGCGCCTTTGGCGTCGGTGAGGGCCTGTCCACCAAGGTCAACGTGAACCTGGGCATCTCGGGCGACAAGGCCGATGCCGCCGAGGAATGGAAGAAGGTCAAGATCGCCGAGGACTTTGGCGCCGACGCCATCATGGACCTCTCCAACTCGGGCAAGACGCGCCAGTTCCGCCAGCAGCTCATCGACGAGACGCCGCTCATGGTAGGCACCGTCCCCATGTACGACGCCATCGGCTACATGGAAAAGCCGCTGGTCAAGCTCACCAAGGACGACCTGTTCGAAGTCGTGCGCGCGCATGCCGAGGACGGCGTGGACTTTATGACCATTCACTGCGGCATCAACAAGTCGGTCACCAAGACCTTTAAGGAGACCGGCCGCCTGATGAACATCGTGAGCCGCGGCGGCTCACTGCTGTTTGGCTGGATGGAGGTCACCGGTAACGAGAACCCGTTCTATGAGTTCTACGACGAGTTGCTCGGGATTTGCCACGAATACGACGTGACGATTTCGCTCGGCGACTCCTGCCGCCCGGGCTGCCTCTACGACTCCAACGACGCCACCGAGACCGCTGAGATGATCGAGCTGGGCAAGCTGTGCAAGCG
>UQSK01000024.1 GCA_900543605.1 uncultured Collinsella sp. | reverse complement strand
TGTCGTAGACCGGCAGCAGCTGCTTGGAGGTCACGAGCGTGAGCGGGTACAGGCGCGTGCCGGAACCTCCGGCGAGGATAATGCCTTTCATTAATTACACCTTTCAGTCGTCTTTGTTCGAGATAAGAAAACAAGTTGTTCGGTATCTAAGGCAAAGCTTGGCTTTCCTTACGGCGAGCATCCCAATGCAATAAAGGCGACTGAGGGTAGAACTGTCATAGAAATGCCGTGCATCGCGTTCAAAAATCGCTAAGCGTTTTAATGCTTTATCAACGTTATCTGACGCAAGGGAATAGCTCTGCTTCAGAAGGGGACCGCGTAAGTAAACGACCTTCATGCCAGCCTTTTTCACATCATCAATAAACTTGTGATCAACCAAATCCAAGAAGAGATCAAGGTCGTATGAAACAGCTTCGAATACGGAGCGCTTTACAATCATTCCACTGTTGATGCCACTCAGCTCAGAACAATCCGAAACAGAGTTAATGTCTGGAAAAGAATGGGCCCTAAAACCGTCAAAGGTACAAGGTGAAAGAACAGAATCGCCGCTCATAACAAGCGGAAGATCAACATCCCAGTCAGGTGAAGAAACGTCAAGGCCATCCAAAGCAGTGAAATAATCTTGATCAACCTCGGTGTCGTCATCGAACAGACAAACCAGATCACCATGGCATCTCTCGATGCCAGCTCGATATGCCGCAGGAAGACCCTTATTCCCAGCCATATCGACATAGCAAACACCAAGGGTCTCGCAGATTGCTCGGTTGCCATACTCATGAGTGCTATTATCACAGACGATGATTTCAGGTCTTACGAACGCATTTAGGGCTGCTTTAATAACAGGCACATCATCCACAGTCTGGTTGTAGACAACAACAATAAGGGAAGCAACACTCATTTAAGAGTCCTCCCCTTCTTGAAAAGCTCACAAAGGAGATTAGCTCGCTGAGCAGCAACAATCTTGAGCTTCCTTCGCGATGTCGTTACATTACCGCCGTGCAGTCTATGCTCCAAAAAGACACGATTGTCGAAGACAACCGTTCCGAATATTTCGCAGACCATACCGATCCAATGATCGTAATTGACGACACTAGAGGGCATAGGCATGATGAGTCGTTTTGAGCTTGCAGGAAAAGCCATACAGCATCCGCTGTATCGTGGTTTAGCAAAATTTCGCAATAAACCTCCCCTGATACCGTATTCCTCAAAGAGCGGCTTGGAGATAACGATACCCTCCCCATTAATATGAACCACATTGTGTATTGCTAAGTCAGCACCAGTTTCGTTCAGGAGTCGAAGCATGGCATCCTTTTTGCCGGATTTCCAAATATCATCCTGGTCGCTAATAAAAATGATGTCCTTGCAGCAGTTCTGAATTGCGTTGTTGAAGTTGCCGACCACGCCAGGCTCCGCATTACGAACAATCTTGACTCGTCCGTCAGTCTCTGCATATCTGGAAATGAGTGACAAAGTGCCATCTTGTGATTCGTCATAGGAAATAACAAGCTCATCATCCGAAGAGAGCTGCTCCAAGATAGAGTCAATCTGCTGTTCAAGGAATCGCTCCCCGTTATATACAGCCATTGCAACCGATGCAGTTTCAAGCATAGCTACACCCTCTCCCAACTTTGAGAGACATCATTCCATTTCCTGATAGCGCGTGCGGGAGACCCAGCGAGTACGGTATTGCTGGGAAACGATTTAGTTACGACGGTATTAGCGCCAACCGTACACCCATCGCCAATCGTAACGCCCGGCATAACGCATACGCCCTCGCCAATCCAGACATTGTCACCAATGACGGTAGGCTTAGTAGCAAGCTCCCTGTCGTCCGGCGCAACGTCAGGACACGCTGATGTACTGGTGAATTCACCGTGACTAGTATCAGAGATAAATATATTCGAAGCCATCAGTACGTTGTCGCCGATCGAAACGGAATCGTGCGCGACTATATGCACTCTGTCATTGAACTTGCAGTTGCTGCCGATTTTTAGGACGATACCCTCTCCACCAAGGTCAAAGCGACAGCCATAACCGAGCGTCAGGCCATGCCCATAAGAGAAGCGTTTCTTTCCACCTCGTAAGTAAAATGGCAACCTAATAAGCCTCGCCCCAGGAAAGCGAAGTTTAGTATAGGCGACGTAAATGCAGTTACCGACAAACTCCCCAAGGGAGTATTGGTTAATCAAGGCTACTCCTCGCCGCAAGAATCTTGCGAATCTTTGATGCATCGCCCCAGATAGCGGGCGAATCATACGGGCGATCGGGGTACTTACCGTAACCGAGCTTGATCGAGAAGCCGTTATCATTAATAAAGTGCTCGATGTAATCACCAAGGCTGATTGGCTCACCGGAGCAGATGTTGATGATGCCGTTCACCTCATCCTGCTCGACGACGGCGACAACTTGTCGGCAGAACTCTTCATAAGGAAGGAAATCGTATTTGCATCGCCCACTCGTGAACGGGAACTCGTCCTTACCCTCGCGCTCAGCCGCGACGATCTTCGAGAAGATGGAGCATCCGCGTCCGTCGTTCGAAACGAGATAAAACCCGCGGAGCCACTGCATCTGGGCACCATGTTGGCGACAGAGCTCTCCAGTGAGTTGCCGGAGGGCGTTCTTCGCAACGCCGTAGGGCGTAGTGGGGTTGCAGGGGGTGTTCTCGTCAACGGCACCCTCGTGGTAACCGACCTCGTGCATAGAACCCATAACGGCAATTCGCTTGACGCCCGCCTCGAGCGCCGCCTTGATAATCAGGTAGTGCTTAGAGAGGTCATCCAGGTGCGAAATATCATTATGTGAGAAGCCGTTTCGCCAGGCAAGGTGCAACAGGACATCCGGGTTCTCGTTGGACTGGAAATCGTAGGAGAACACATCGCCGACGTGCTCCTCAAGATTATCGTGGCTCAGCCCGCACGAGCATAGCCCCATGGCCATGACCTTGTGCCCTGCATCCAGGAGTTGAGAGACGACTCCCCTTCCGATATAACCGTCGGCGCCGGTGACCATAATCCTCATAAGTTGCCTTTCTCGTAGCCTTTGTAGGCTGGCTCATTGCCCAACAGGGCATTCACAAAGGTTTCAATTGAATAACTGCGATACACTTCATCAGGAAGCTCCCGATAAGGCGTCGTAAAGAATTGAGGGGAGACGCTACCCTTCCCACGCCACACGGCGACATCACCTTTACTCGCGAAATCGTAGAAAGCCGCATCAGGATTAGCAGTGATCAGCTTTCTATGCGCTCCGATGGTCTCGAGAGTGCGCATGGTAAGGCCACGCTGTCCAGCCTGGGGAGAATCGACTATTGCTTTGGATCTCGCATAGATCTCGACTATCTTTTCGGCCGGAAGCGAGTCAAAGCTGAACTCCACGCCCCGATAGGCGGAGTTCGTAAGGCGGCGCAACAAAGCCGCCGACTTCGACGGCATAAAAAAATAACGAAACACCCGCAGGCCCTGCGATTCGAGGTTGTCGCAGATAGAGCTAACCGCCTCAAATTTGCTCGGCTGGTGCACACTCCCTATGAAGCACGCGTCATAGGTGAATCCACCGTCCGGGACAAGAGGCAGGCCATCGTATGCCCCCGAGAAAAAAAGAGGGCGAAACTTCAGACCATAACGCTCACAATCGGACGGCTCAAAAGAATAAACATCGTCAAATAGATCCCGGCAGGCACCGAAACGCTCGCAATTGTTGAAAGCATCCCAAAGGTACGAGACAAAACGAGCGTTGCTTGTAGACCTGATGGATGAAAACTGATCGCGGGTGAAACAAAAAGACATGCCACCCATGAAGATCAGCAAATCATAATCACCTGTCGCGACATTCTCCTTAAGAGATTCAGCGTACTTAGCAATCTGCCCATCGATGAGTCTATAGCTGATCTTCGCAAGGGACCTGAAGGAGACAGACTCGCTTGGACGGTCATCAACACATACAACGCTATGACCTTGGCGGGAAAGCTCGTCACGCACCTGATCACGATACCCGAAGAAAGTTGGAGCTATAAGCAAAATACGATAACCCATCTATCGCCCCGTCCTCTTCTTGCCAAACATGGCACCAAAAGTGCCAGCAAAGCATTTCCAATCCATGCGAAAGCAGCGGTTCTGAACGTAACGAAGCTCTATCTTTTGACGCAGGCCACTTTCGAAAGTCGCCTCATTACGATCAGTCGCCTGCCAAAGTCCAGTAATTCCAGGCTGGACAGAGAGCAACTCAGCCTTTTCCTCATCCGAAAAATGCTGCTCAAGCTCATCCCTTGTAATGGGGCGGGGACCAATTACGGACAGATCACCATTCAGCACATTAAGAAACTGAGGCATCTCATCGATGGAGCACTTGCGAATAAACTGACCGATCTTAGTAATGCGGGGATCGTCATCGACCTTGCGCTCGACTTCCCACTGATGCAGTTGCTCAGGACTCAAATACTTCTGCACGTCACCCGCATCGGCGACCATGCTACGAAGCTTAAAAATCTTGATTGTCTTTCCACCCTTGCCAACGCGCTCTTGCGTATACATAGGGCTGCCGGGCGATTCAAGGCTAATGAGTGCACACACAATGGCGATAGGAATGAACAGCAGCACACTCATCAAAAGACTGAACACCAGATCAAACAGCCTTTTAATAAAGCGATAACCAACCGTGCCGCTCGGTTTAATCTCTTTAATGGCCAGTGCGTCCCCCACAGATACACAGCTCTCTGTTACTTCTTTAGCAGCCAAAGTCCAACGTACGGCCCTGTCCTCCAGGACCCCCCCCAATCAGTTAATTCAAAAATGCGAACGAACAGCTAGTGCAACGTCTCCCTTACGTTTTGATGGGAACGTCGAGCGGAAGCACTTCCCTAAAACTGGAATCGCCTTCGCCTACGTCCACCAGGCACCAGCGCTTGCGACGGTCGATCTTATGCACGCGGGCCTCTTGCCCCACCAAGGGACCCTGCTCTATGTGCAACACGCCGTCATCTATGCGTGCCACGCTGTTGCGCACCACACCGTCGTCATCCAGCACGCTGCGGTACCAGTCCTGTGCATCGTCCGGCATGGGCATGTACGCCCGCTCCCTACTGCCGGCAATGCGACAGCCAAAGCTCAACTGGGCCAAAGCCCTATCGAGTGCGGCGGCATCGTGCGTGGCGACGAAGAAATATTCCTTGTACATGGGTTTGGTCTGGAGCGACCAGGCGCCGTCCCGCTTAAACCAGAACTCCTTTTGCATCACAAAAGCGTT
Organism: uncultured Collinsella sp.; assembly: GCA_900543605.1. Lineage (GTDB taxonomy): Bacteria > Actinomycetota > Coriobacteriia > Coriobacteriales > Coriobacteriaceae > Collinsella. The sequence goes on along the minus strand of UQSK01000024.1, from coordinate 21,932 downwards.
CTGCATCAGCTCGTGCGGGATAATGTGGCGGACCTTTTCGCAGATCTCGCGCTCTTTACCATTGGGGGTGTGGACCAGATACCAGCGGACGCGGCCGTGCTGGCTGTTGGTGGTGGCGCCGTTAAATGCGCCCGGCAGCTGCTCTTGACGCCGTGCCGTCTGTTCCATGTTCTCGCCCCCTCTTTTGGCTTTGCGATGCACGCAAATGCAGGGGCGTTTAGAACAGGCTTCTCGCTCGCAGCTAGGCGCAGTCGCAAAAGTACCGGTTTTTGTATCTTTCGACATAGACCATTATACGAGCAATTAATCAGCGATTGCCCAGATTACGCAAAATGTACTGCCATTAGGTGCATCTCCATACCCCTCTATAAAAACCTGTACCTTTTTGTGCAACAAAAAAAGCCGCTTAACCAGCGGCTTTTCTTATTTTGGTAAGAAAAGGGCGACCGCCCTGTGTGGACGGTCGCCCTTGTTAATTGTTGTAAAGTTTGCCTTAGGCGCGAGTCTTGATCTCCTCGAGCACCTTGGCAACAAACTCGTCAACGCTCATCTGAACGGTCTCGTTGGAGCGATCGCGGACGGAAATGTTACCGGCCTCGACCTCCTTCTCGCCCAGGATGAGCATGTAGGGCACGCGGTCGATGCTGCGGGCCTCGCGGATCTTGTAGCCGATCTTCTCGTCGCGGTCGTCGCAGACCACGCGAATGCCGGCCTCCTCCAGCTTGGCGCACACCTCGTGGGCGTAGTCACGGCTCTTCTCGGAGACGGGAAGCGCCTTGACCTGCACGGGAGCCAGCCAGGTGGGGAACTTGCCCGCAAAGTGCTCAATCAGAATACCGATGAAGCGCTCGATGGAGCCAAAGCACACGCGATGCAGCATGATGGGGCGCTTCTTGGTGCCGTCGGCGTCCACGTACTCAAGATCAAAGTTGAGCGGCATCTGGAAGTCGAGCTGCACGGTACCGCACTGCCAAGTACGGCCGAGCGAGTCCTCCAAGTGGAAGTCGATCTTGGGGCCGTAGAAGGCGCCGTCGCCCTCGTTGACCTCGTAGTCCATGCCCAGCTTCTCCAGAGCGGTGCGCAGGCCCTCCTCGGCGCGAGCCCAGTCCTCGTCCGAACCCATGGAGTCCTCGGGGCGGGTGGAAAGCTCAACGTGATACTTAAAGCCAAACTTCTGGTACACGGAGTCGATGAGGTTGACCACCCCCACGATCTCGTCGGTCAGCTGGTCGGGACGCACAAACAGGTGGGCATCGTCCTGGTTAAAGCAGCGCACGCGGAACAGGCCGTGCAGGGCGCCGCGTAGCTCGTGACGGTGCACCAGGCCAATCTCGCCGGCGCGAATGGGCAGCTCGCGGTAAGAGTGCGGCTTGGAGGCGTACACAAGCACGCCGCCCGGGCAGTTCATGGGCTTAATGCAGTACTCTTCGTCGTCGATGACGGTGGAGTACATGTTGTCCTTGTAGTGGTCCCAGTGGCCCGAGGTCTTCCACAGCTGCTTGTTCATGATGAGCGGCGTGGAGATCTCCACGTAGCCGGCCTTGTGGTGGATCTCGCGCCAGTAGTCCAGCAGCGTGTTCTTAAGGATCATGCCGTTGGGCAGGAAGAACGGGAAGCCGGGGGCCTCGTCGCGCATCATAAAGAGGTCCATCTCGCGACCGATCTTGCGGTGGTCGCGCTTCTTGGCCTCCTCGAGCATGTGCATGTGCTCGTCGAGCTCTTCCTTGGTGGCAAAAGCGACGCCGTTGATGCGGGTGAGCATCTTGTTGTCCTTGTCGCCCTTCCAGTAGGCGCCCGAGACGCCGGTGAGCTTAAAGGCCTTCAGCGCCTTGGTATAGCAGATGTGGGGGCCAACGCACATGTCGATGTAATCGCCCTGCTGGTAGAAGGTGATGCGGGCGTCGTCGTCCAGGTCGCCGATGTGCTCGACCTTGTACTTCTCGCCGCGCTCCTCCATAAGGGCGATGGCCTCGGCACGGGGCTTCTCGTACACGGAGAACTTGAGGTTCTCCTTGACGATCTTCTTCATCTCGGCCTCGATCGCGGGGAAGTCGTCCTCGCTGATCTTTACGCCCTCGGGCAGGTCGACGTCGTAGTAGAAGCCGTTGTCGGTCGCGGGGCCGTAGGCAAAGTCGGCCTCGGGATAGAGGCGCTTGATGGCCTGCGCCATGATGTGCGCGGCGGAGTGGCGGATGACGTGCGTGACCTCGTCCTGCGGGAGCTCGGCCACCGAACCGTCATTGTAGAGTGCCTTCATGGGTATGTTTTCTCCTCTCGGATGCCTAATGCAAGTGCGTGCGATGCGCTCGGCGTTTTTGACTTGCATCATTATAGGCAGGTTGCCTTGGTATACAAGCGCCCGCCGCACCTTAATGGCACGGCGGGCGATTTTCTACGCATGCTTCATCGTGTGGGGGCGGGGTGCGGGGCGCTTGCGCGGGATGCGCGGCGCCCGGGGCTTGCGGCCGACCCTGCGATGGATGCGTTACTGGATGCGAGTTCGGCAGTAGGGGCAGACCTTCCAGTGCGCATCGAGCGGGCGATGGCAGCTGGGGCAGACGTTGCGAACCTGGGTGTCGCACACGGGGCAGACCACAAAGTCCTTCTCGATGGGCGCGCCGCACTGCGGGCAGGTGCCGTACTGGGCAAGCTGACGCTCGCGCAGGGCCATGTCCAGCTCCTGCTCCTCACGGTCGGACGCGTAGGAGTGCGGGCGCAGGACCAGGTAGGCGATGAGGCCCACAAACGGGATGAGGGCGATGATGCCCCATGCCACGTAGGCGCTGGCGCCGCGGCGGCGAGCGTCGATGAACACATAGACGACCGACAGCACATACAGGGCGATGATAAAGCCAACAAAGGCATAGACGACGCCCATAAGCTGCGGCGACATGAGCTCGGAGATGTACTTGGACATTACGGGTACCTTTCGGAATATTAACAGTTCGGTCAAGTTTACCACGGGGTTTGTTTATATGGGACCACGGCTAGGGGCGGGGCTGGTGCGGACACAAACATCTCAATCTGTAACAGGTGGGAGCGGAATTCGGGTCTAGATGTTACAGATCGAGACACAGGGGTCCCTCCCCGACTTCAATCTCGATCTGTAACATCTAAGACCCCCAAAACCCCTCTTACTGTTACAGATCGAGACATTCAAAATCCGCCGGAAGGTTTGTCTTGATCTGTAACATCTAGAACCCAAATCATCAGCCAACTGTTACAGATTGAGACAAAGGAAAACGTCCAGGAAGAATGTCTCAATCTGTAACAGAGACTCAGCATAAACAGGTCTAACTGTTACAGATTTAGACATTCGAAATCGACTGATAGGTTCATCTAAATCTGTAACATCTGGAACCCAAAATAGTCCCCAGATGTTACAGATCGAGACAAATCTCCGACAACGGAGGCGGCAGACGAGGTCATCGATAGCACAGAGCACCCACGCCTGCCGTTGGCGGGTGTTGCGAGGCTGTTCGCCGCATTGCCGTCGCGCTGGGGGCACGCAGACCGTAGGATGGTCTTATTGACAGCCTGTCAACTCGTCTGGGAGGCACCGTGGCAGAAACATTTGATATGCAATTGTGGGCGCGGGCATTACCGGGTGCGCCATCGCGCGGCAGCTCGCGCGGTTTGACCTGTCCATTTGCGTGATCGAGGCAGCAAACGATATCGCGCTGGGGGCTTCGAAGGCCAACGGCGGTCTGGTGCACGCCGGCTACGATCCGGCGCCGGGCACCGTAAAGGCGCAGGTCAACGCCCGTGGTTGCGAGCTATATGGCACGTGGGCCCAGGAGCTAGGCTTTTTGTTCCGCCGCACCGGTTCGATGGTGCTGGGGTTTAACGACGAAGACCGCGCACACCTGGAGAAGCTTCGCCGGAATGGACTGGCCAACGGCGTTCCCGAGCTGTCGATCGTCGGCCCCGACCGCATCCACGAATTAGAGCCGCGCGCCAGTGCCGATGCAACGTGCGCGTTGTGGTGCCCCTCGACTGGGTTTGTCGACCCGTTTGAGGTTGCCATCGCCGCGCTGGAGAACGCCGCGGCCAACGGGGTGACGTTTATGCGGTCCGCGCCGGTGGAAGCGATTGAAGTCGCGGGCGCATGCAATGACGCGCGCTTTACGCTGGCGACCCCCGCTGGCAACGTGCGCTGCCGCTACCTGATCAACGCCGCGGGCAACGGCGCTGCCGACATCTCGCAAATGGCGGGCGCCGAGGAGTTCCAGATGGCCTGGCGTCAGGGCAACATCGTGGTGCTGGACAAGGAGCCGCGCACACTCATGCCGCTCTACCCCGTACCGACGCCGATATCGAAGGGCGTTATCGTGACGGGCACCGTGCACGGCAACACCGTGATCACCGCGACGGCCGCCGTGCGCGAGCCGGGCGATACGCAGACCTATGCAAGCGATGTAAACGCGCTGCTGACCGGCGCGCGCAAGCTGGTGCCCGATCTGGACACACGCCGCGTGGTGCGCGCGTTTGCCGGCGGGCGTCCGGTCATTCAGGGAACGAACGACTTCTTTATTGGACAGTCGGCCGTGGTGCCGGGGCTGTTCCAGGCGGCGGGCATTCAGTCGCCGGGCGTGGCAAGCGCGCCGGCCATTGCCGAGCGCATGGAGCACGTGATGCGCGAGGCGGGCGCGGAACTGAACGAGCGGGCGGACTGGAACCCGATTCGCCGTGCGCCGGACGACTTTGACCGCGCACCGCTGGCGCGCAAGGAGGAGCTAATCAGGTCCGACCCCGCGTGGGGACAGATTGTCTGCCGCTGCGAGACGGTGCCCGAGGCCGAGATCGTGGCCACGATCCGACGCCAGCCGGGCGCGGTTTCGGTCGAGGGCGTCAAGCGCCGCTGTCGTGCCGGCATGGGTCGGTGCCAAAGCAGCTTTTGCCAGAGCCGTGTGGTGGCGATCCTGGCGCGCGAGCTGGGCTGCGACCCTAGCGAGGTGCTGTTGGAGGATGCCGGATCTTGGCTGGTCGAGGGACCGCTGAAGGGGGTGCGCTAGGATGGCGGAATTCAAATCGAGCGCGATTGATTGCGGCGTCGTAGAAGCCGTACAAACGCAAGCCTTCGACGTGGTCGTTATCGGCGGCGGACCTGCCGGCATGGCGGCCGCGCTGGCCGCGCATAAGGAAGGCGCACGCGCGGCCATCGTGGAGCGCGAGCAGCACCTGGGCGGCATCCTGCGCCAATGCATCCACCCCGGCTTTGGTCTGTCGCACATTAAACAGGAACTCACCGGTCCCGAGTACTCGCAGCGCTTTATAGACCAGGTGTGCTCGACCGACATTGCGCTGTTCCTGAACAGCATGGTGATTGGGATTGATGACAGCGAGGGGGCGAGCGAAGGCGACCCGGGCGCGGGCGAAGCCGCGGGAACCGCAGCAGTCCATACCGTCACGCTCATGAGCCCCGCCGGCATGTTGCAGCTCACCGGACGCGCGATCGTCCTTGCTATGGGATGCCGCGAGCGCACCCGCAGCGAGATCAAGATTCCCGGTAGCCGTCCCGCCGGCGTGTTTACGGCCGGCTTGGCGCAGCGATACATCAATATCGAAAACCTCAAGCCCGGCTCGCGTGCCGTCATTTTGGGTTCGGGCGACATCGGGCTGATCATGGCGCGCCGCTGCACGCTCGAGGGGATTTCGGTCGAGGGTGTGTACGAGCTCATGCCGTACGCCAACGGCCTGCGCCGCAACGTCAAAAACTGCCTGGACGACTTTGGCATTCCGCTGCATCTGTCTACCACGGTCACGCGCGTGATAGGGCACGATCGCGTGGAGGCCGTCGAGGTGAGCCAGGTCGACGAGCACCTGGCGCCCATTCCGGGGACCGAGCGCATCGTTCCGTGCGACACGCTGCTGCTTTCGGTGGGATTGATTCCCGAGAACGAACTTTCGGTGGGCGCGGGCGTTGAGCTTGACCCACGTACGCGCGGCGCCGTGGTGGACCAGAGCCTGCAGACGGGCGTACCGGGCATCTTTGCCTGTGGCAACGTGCTGCACGTGCACGATCTAGCCGATAACGTGACGACTGAATCCGAGCGCGCCGGTGCAGCCGCGGCGGCGTACGCGCTGGATGGCGGAGCCGAGACGGACGCTGTCGCGGGTACGGGCTGCGAGCTCACGGTCTCCCCTGCCGGCATCGCGGGATACGCGCTACCGGGACGCATTACGGCCGTGGCACTCACCAAGCTCAACTTCCGCGTGCGCCGACCAGTCGATGCCGCCCGCGTGCGTATTCTGGCAGGCGACGAGGAACTGTTCGCAGGCAAGGTCCGTGCATTTAAGCCGAGCGTCATGGAAAGCTTCCCGCTGCCGGCGAAGGTGATTCAGCGCGCACTCGACCTAGGTGCTAGAGAGATTATTCTGTCTGTCGATCCCATTGAGGAGGCATAGCTCATGAGCACGAATGCGACCGAGATGCTGCAGTTCAACTGCACCACCTGCCCATCCGAATGCCTCCTGACCGTAGAGGTAGAGCGTGACGCAGACGGCGCCGTGGTAGAAGTGCGCTCCGTAACCGGCAACAACTGCCCGCGCGGCGATAAGTTCGCGCATCAGGAGCTCACCTGCCCCATGCGCGTGCTCACGACGACCGTGGCCGTCTCCGGCGGCGACGAAGCCCTGCTCCCCGTGCGCACATCCGAAGCCATCCCGCTAGAACTCCACGCCCAAGCCATGGCTCTCATCCGAGGCCTAGTCGTCAACGTCCCCATCCGCATGGGCGACATCGTGCTAGAGGACCTCCTTGACACCAACATCAACCTTATCGCCAGCATGAACATCGAACCAGCCCAACTAGTTTAAGACGGGGCTCTTTTGGCTGCCCCGCCATCCACCCGCCCCTCCTCAATTGCGGTGAAATAGTTCCTGATTTCCGCCAAGACCCCGGCATCCAGGAACTATTCCACCGCAACCATCCTTGGAATCGGTATTTAGCTTGTGCCTACTTTAGTACCAATTCAAAACTATGCCGGATTACGGGGCCGATTCGGAGACCCCCATCCATACCGGCAATTTTCAATATTTGATAAGCCGTCTACCTGCTGTTTTAATTACGCGATTTTTCACATGGTCAAGCACTACAGGTCCAGCCCCGTAATCCGCCATAGTTTTGAAACCAGTCCATTTGGGACAAGCCTCTTATGACTACTTTTGCCCGAACGCTCGCTAGGCTGGCCATGCCAAGAAGTGTCCCGAAGTGCTGGCATAAAAGGAATGTCCCTAGCTGCCGGGCTTGGGATACCATGGTGGCACCCTAGCGAAAGGATGTTTCATGGCACATGTCGATGACCAGCGTGTGGCGCGCGTGCTCGATGCGCTCGAGGCTCAGCACCCCGGTGCACAGCTGCTCGTAAACGACCCGTGGTCGATCTATTACCTGACCGGCTTTTATGCCGATATGTTCGAGCGTTTTTGCGGTGTACTGCTCGCACGCGGTTGCGAGCCCGTGATCTTGGTCAACGCCCTGCATCAGCTGCCCGAGTATGACAATGCCCGCGTTGCCTACCACACCGACAACGACTTCGTAGCCAATGCCATCGCGCGCGAGGTCGATTTGACCAAACCGCTCGGCATCGACACCGTTATGCGCTCCGGCTTTTTGATGCCCCTCATGGAGCGCCATGCCGCAAGCGAGTTCTTCCTGGGTGACTTTGCTGTCACTGCCGCGCGCACCTACAAGGATGCCGCCGAGCAGGAGCTGATGCGCGCGTCCTCGGCCGCTAACGACGCCGTGATGGCCGACGCGATTAAGCTCGTCCACGAAGGCGTGACGGAGCGCGAGATTGCCGACCAGATGCTCGGCCTGTATCGCAAGCACGGCTGCGAGGGCTTTAGCTTTCCGCCGATCGTGAGCTTTGGCGCCAACGCAGGCGACCCGCATCACGAACCCGACGACACCGCGCTCAAGAGCGGCGACGTGGTGCTATTCGACATTGGCGGACGCAATCGCAACTACTGCTCGGACATGACGCGCACGTTCTTTTGGGGCGAGCCGGACGAGGAGACCGCGCGCATCTACGATATCGTGCGCCGCGCCAACGAGGCTGCCGAGGCGCTCATCGCACCAGGCGTGCGTATGTGCGACCTGGACCGTGCCGCGCGCGACGTAATCGAGGACGCGGGCTACGGCAAGTACTTTACGCATCGCCTGGGACACTCGATCGGCCTGCAGGACCACGAGCCGGGCGACGTCTCGCTCGTCAACGAGCAGATCGTAGAGCCGGGCATGACATTCTCCATCGAACCGGGTATCTACCTCCCCAGCCGCACCGGCGTCCGCATCGAGGACCTAGCCCTGGTGACCGAGAACGGCGTCGAGATTCTCAACGCCTACCCCCACGATCCGCTACGCCTAGACTAGCCAATGTGACAAAGGGACAGCCCCTTTGTCACATTGCGATTACGTCGCGCCACGAAAACGGGTCATCCACTACGTTTAACCCGCATGGGTCGACCATGCGGGTCTTTTTTGAAAACCAGGAAGCCGTCTACCTGCGGTTTTGATTTCACGATTTTCCGTGTGGTCGAGGGCAGTCGCCAAAACGTAGTAGATAGCCCCATTTCGTGGCAAGCGAGTCAACTCGGGGCACAGGGCAGCTAAAAAAGCCCCGTTCCAAATTGACTGCTTTTGAGTTGCGGTGATATACAGACTGTTTGAGGCTTCTGGCTTGTAAAACAGTCCGTATTTCACCGCAACTGATGAGGGGATGGGTTAGCGCAGCAGACCGGCTACTTCGCCGGCTAGGGTGATGGTGCCTGCTGCCACAAAGGGCTCGTTGGCTGCATCGAAAGCAGCGAGGGCCTCGGAAACGCTGGGGTACACGCCCGCCAGCTTGTCAGCGTCCACCAAGGCGGCGAGCTCCTCTGCCGGCAGGGCGCGATCGGAATCGGTCTGGGTCACGACCACGCGCGGGAAAGCCGGAACAAGCACGTCTACGATGCCCGCCACGTCCTTGTCTGCCAGCGCGGCGCACAGCAACGTTGGGCGATTCTCTACACACGGATCGATCTCGTCCAGTGCGCTTACAAAGTTCTCGCAGCTCTGGGGGTTATGACAGGCGTCGATCAGCTTGAGCGGATCGGTTCCCAGCACATCAAAGCGACCCGGCGTGGGGCAGCTCATAAGCGAAGCGTCGAGCACATCGTGGTCGAGCTCGCGACCCAGATACCCCTCGCACAGCATAATCGCGCACGCGGCGTTCTGCGGCTGATACGCCGGCTTGACCATACTCGACGTATAGATCGCGCGCGACGTGGTGCAGCTAAACTCCACCGTATCACCCACGTGTGCCGGAAGTTTGGTCGTCGTATGGCTCACCACGAGCGGCACCACGCCGCACTCACGGCAACGGGCATCCATCACGCGCTGGACGCTCGCCTCATGCGTACCCTCGCCCAAAACAACCAAACGCCCAGGCTTAATAACCGCAGCCTTCTCCCCCGCAATGGCCTCAAGCGTATCGCCCAAAATGCGCGTGTGATCGAGGCCGATGCCCGTGATTGCAATGGCGACGGGATCGGTCGCACTTGTGGCGTCCCAACGCCCGCCCATACCAACCTCGAGCACGGCAACATCCACCGCAGCCTCGGCAAACACCACCAATGCGGCAGCCGTCAGCAGGTCAAACGGCGTGATGGAATAGGCGCGCTCCCCCGCCGCCACACGGTGCGCATTCACGCGACGCCCCGCCTCGACAGCCGCCGAAACGCCACGGGCAAAGGCCTCGTCGCCCACAACGTGCCCGTCGACCTCCATACGCTCGGGATAGCGCACCAGCTGCGGCGACGTATACAGCGCGGTCTTGAGCCCCTCACCACGAAGAATGGCAGCCGAAAAACGCGTAGTCGAAGTCTTGCCATTGGTACCGGCAACCTGAATGCAATCAAAATACTCATCCGGACGCCCCAGCTCATCGAGCATATCAACAACCGTCTCAAGCAAAGGACCAGCATCCCCAGAAATCCGCCCCGTATCAGCAGCAAGCCCCACAGCCTCACCAAACGAAAGCAAATCAAACGAGAAAGGAACGACATACGACCCAGAACGCTTAGCCATAACCCAAAGTCCCCCATAACAGAAAAAGAGGCCCACCAAAAAGAATGAGCCCCTCGCGTTGACAATATCAGCCTTTACCCGATTGCAGCGAGATCAAGGCCACAACCCAGTGGCCCTAACACACCAGATGCAAACAACCATGTAACCGCACTAGGAGCGGCCCGACGCTTTGCTCGATACTAGTTCCGCACGCAAAGGACAGCACTCAATGTGCTGTCCGTCTTGCGCAGGACTGTCCGCAGTAGCGAGCAATGCCCCAAACCGCGTCCCTCAGTAAGACCTACGAGAAGTCAGCAACCTGAGCAGTCAGCGCCGCCAGGATCTCCTTGAGCTCAGCTGCACGGTCCCTCTTCTTCTGGACCACCGCGGGCGCAGCCTTAGCAACAAAGCCCTCGTTGGCCAGCGTCTTCTCGCAGCCGGCAAGCTCCTTCTGCGCCGCGACGATCTCCTTCTCCAGGCGTGCCTTCTCGGCCGAAAGGTCAACCTTGCCCTCGAGCACCACAAAGACCTCAACGCCGCTGTCGACCACGGCGATGCTCGCGGCCGGCTTCTCGACGTCGGTACCCATGACCAGCGAAGCGGTGTTGGCCAGCGGCTCAATGGTCGAACGCAGGCTCTCGAGCTTCTCGATGTCCTCGGCACCGGCGCGCACGACCACGTCGAGCTCGGCCTTGGGGCTCAAGCGATAACGCGAACGCGTGGCACGGGCGGCAGACACGACGGTGCGGCACAGCTCAAACGCGCGCTCGGCGGGCTCATCGACATACTTGGCGTAGTCGGCGGGCTCCGGCCACTTGGCGATCATGAGCGCCTCGGCGCGGTTCACGTTGCCCTCGGCGTCTAGGTCGAGCACGCTCGCCGGCATGTTGTCCCAGATCTCCTCGGTGACAAACGGCATAAGCGGGTGCATCAGGCGAATGGAGGTGTCGAGCAAAAAGATCAGGTTGCGCTGCGCCTGTAGACGGCCCTCGCCCTTCAGGCGAGCCTTGGTGACCTCGACGTACCAGTCGCAGACCTCGTTCCAGAAGAACTGCTGCACGCCGCGGGCCATGTCGCCAAAGGTGTAGTTCTCAATACCCTCGGTGACCATCTTCACGGCCTTGGCCAGGCGGCTGAACATCCAAGCGTCGGCCGGCGTCTCCACGACGGGCTCGCCGGGCGTGTAGCCCTCCATGTTCATGAGCAGGAAGCGGCTGGCATTCCAGATCTTGGTCACAAAGCTCTTGGCCTGCTCGGTGCGCGGGCTGTCGATGAGCTTCTTGGTCTTCTTATCGATGTTCGCGTCGAACTTGACGTCCTGATTGTTGGTGCACAGCGTCAGCAGGTTATAACGCATGGCGTCGGCGCCGTACATGCCAATGAGGTCCATCGGGTCAACGCCGTTGCCCTTGGACTTGGACATGCGGCTGCCGTCCTTGGCCAGGATCGTCGGGTAGATGACGACGTCCTTAAACGGCACCTCGTCCAGGAAGTACAGCGAACTCATGACCATGCGGGCGACCCACAGCGCGATGATGTCGCGTGCGGTGACGAGCGCGGTCGTGGGATGATGGCCCTCGAGCAGCTCCGGCTTTTGCGGCCAGCCCTGCGTGGCGAAGGTCCACAGCTGCGAGCTGAACCAGGTGTCCAGCACGTTCTCGTCCTGATACACGTGATGGCCGCCGCACTTGGGGCACACGTCGGTGTCCTCGGTAAGGGCGTCCTCCCAGCCGCAGTCCTCGCAGTAGAACACGGGGATGCGGTGGCCCCACCACAGCTGGCGGCTGATGCACCAGTCCTTGAGGTTCTCCATCCAGGTGGTGTAGGTCTGCGTCCAGCGCGCGGGGTGGAAGGTGACCTTGCCGGAGTTGACGGCGTCCAGCGCCGGCCCCTTGAGCTTGTCGACGGCCACGAACCACTGCTCGGACAGCCACGGCTCCAGCGCGGAGTCGCAACGGTAGCAGTGCATGACGGAGTGATCGAGGTCCTCGACGTGATCGAGCAGGCCATGCTCCTCAAACCACTTGACGACGGCCTCGCGGCACTCGTCGCGGTTCATGCCGGTAAACTCGCCGTAGCCCTCGACGACTACCGCGTGCTCATCGAAGATATTGATCTGCGGCAGGTCGTGGGCCTGACCCATGGCGTAGTCGTTGGGGTCGTGAGCAGGCGTGACCTTAACAAAGCCGGAGCCAAAGTTGGCGTCGACGTGCCAATCCTCAAAGATGGGGATCTCGCGGTCGACGATGGGGAGCTTAACGGTCTTGCCCACAAAGGCGGCCTTCTCGGGATCCTTCGGGGAGACGGCGACGCCCGTGTCGCCGAGCATGGTCTCGGGGCGCGTGGTGGCAACGACGATGTAGTCCTGGCCGTTGACCGGCTCGGTCAGCGGATAGCGCAGGTGCCACAGGTGACCCTTCTCGTCCTTGTACTCGGCCTCGTCGTCCGAGATGGCGGTGGTGCAGTTGGGGCACCAGTTGACGATGCGCTTGCCGCGATAGATCAGACCGTCGTGGTACCAGTCGCAGAAGACCTTGCGCACGGCCTGGGCGTAGTCCTCGTCCATGGTAAAGCGCTCGTTATCAAAGTCGACGGAGCAGCCCATACGCTTGATCTGCTCGACGATGATGCCGCCGTACTCGTGGGTCCAATCCCAGCAGGCGTCTACAAACTTGTCGCGACCGATCTCCAGGCGGCTGATGCCCTCGCTCTTGAGCTTTTTGTCGACCTTGGTCTGCGTGGCGATACCGGCGTGGTCGGTGCCCAGCACCCAGCGCGTGGACTTGCCGCGCATGCGGGCCATACGGATGATGGCATCCTGAATGGAGTCGTCGGTGGCGTGACCCATGTGGAGCTTGCCGGTCACGTTGGGAGGCGGAATGGTGACGGTGCAGTCGCCCACGCCCTCGCGGCGCTTATAGTAGCCGCCGTCGAGCCACTTCTGTAGGATCGCCGGCTCGTTGGTCGACGGATCGTAGTTCTTGGGCATCTCTTCCATATATCTCTCCCTTGCCCGTCGGCGTGTCCGCCTGCTTGGTTTTCGCTCGGTCAGGTCCTGGCTCGCACGAAGAGCACATTAAGTGCTCTTCGGCTCGTGCGGAATCTACGAAAACCTTGCGCCCGGCCTTCGGCGGCGCGGCCTGCGGTGACTTTGGGGCAGCCCGGGTTTTCGTTGGCTGACGCCCCCGCTCATAATGCTTGGGTCGATGGGCTGATGTGTTGCGTCCCGTTGGGCTACAGGGTTGAAACGAAGTTGGACAGACGATTTAGGCCTTCGTCCAGATCTTTATCGGAGACGCAGTAGCTTAGGCGGATGTGGCCTTCGGTTCCGAAGCAGTCTCCGGGGACTAGGGCTACGTTTGCCTCTTTGATGGCTTTGATACAGAAGGCTTCGCTTGTTAGGCCGAATTGTTTGATGCTCGGGAAGGTGTAGAAGGCTCCTGCGGGCTCTACCACGTCGAGGCCCATGGCGTCCAAGGCTGCGAGTACGCGTTTGCGGCGGGCTCGGTAGACTCCGAGCATGGGGGTGGGGTCGACGGTGAGGGCTCGAGCTGCGGCGTCCATTTCGAAGGAGACGGCGCTCGATACTAGGTATTGATGGGCCTTTGCGATCTCGGCGATGACGGGGGCTGCGGCTGCGAGCCAGCCCAAGCGCCAGCCAGTCATGGCCCAGGGCTTGGAGAAGCTCTCGATGACCACCGTCTGCTCGCGCAGCTCCGGGTGTCGCTGGGCAAAGCGCTCGTAGCCATCCACATAGACCAGACGGTTGTATACGTCGTCGCAGACTACGTAGATGCCCGCCTGCTCCGCTACGCGCGCCACGGCGTCGAGCGATGCCGCGTCGAGGATGCAGCCCGTGGGATTGTTGGGCGAGCAGATAACGATGGCCTTGGTCGCTGGGGTCACACAGGCGCGAAGCGCTTCCTCGTCAACCTGAAATTGCGCGGGCTCCGTATCCAAAAAAACCGCCTTGGCATGGTTGGCCACGACGATGCTCTCGTACAGGCCAAAGGCCGGCGTGGGAATAATGACCTCGTCGCCGGGGTTGAGCATAGCCATAAATGTTGCCGACAGGGCCTCGGTCGCACCGTCGGTCAGAATGACCTCGTCGGCCGCAAACGTAAGGCCCGCGTCCCCCATGTAGGCAGACAGCGCCTCGCGCAGGGCGGGACGGCCGTTGTTGGGCGGATAGTGCGTGTCGCCGCGGTCCAACGAAGCAGTCACCTCGGCGCTAATCACGTCGGGCGTGGAAAAATCAGGCTCGCCGAGCGCAAGCGCAATGCATCCCGGATGCTGGGCGGCGAGCGCGTTGATTCGGCGGATGCCGGAGGGCTTGAGCGTGGCAAGCGAGGTATTCATGGGCAGACGCATGGCGTTCCTTTCGTAAGGGTTGCACTAGGATAGCGCGGCGGAGCGCCACCAGACGGTGTAACCTAAACGGAAACCATCCGGAAAGGAGGCGGCATGAAGACGACCGCACGCGGCGATAAGCCCAAAACGCTGCAGACCATTGCGTATATCAGTATTCCCGATAGCGCCGATCTGGAGTTTTTGCTTTGGGACCTGCAGGATGCCATCGCGGCGTATGCCCGGCTTTCCGGCACCGTACTCCCCCACCCGGTTGACTTGAAGGCGGATGATGCCGGTGCAGTCGATGGCATGGTGCTCGCTGTTGATGATGCATTTGACGATGAGGCTATGATCGCAGTCAAGCAGATACTCGATCGCCTTGGAAATACAGAGACACGCATCTATGTCGTCGTCCAGGCCGCGTCCAAAAACAACAAGCAGGCGGACGAAGTTCTCGACCGCCTGTATCGGGCATGTCTTCTACGTGACCTGCCATGGTGCGACGGCGTTGTCATCTGTGCCGGCAGCGGCATTGCGGCGCTTCGCCACTCCCCGCGTATGGGCCTCTTGCGTCGGCCATTTTCGGAAGCGATGGATAAGCTTGTGGGCGCTGTGCGCATGGGGTGTTCCGTCGAACACGCGCAGCTGCTTGGCGGTGGCAATGCCGGTAGCGTCGATGCCGACGGCATGGTGCGCGTCAAGCCCGCGCTGCCCGCACCGATCTGGCATGCCATCATGAAACGCCTCGGCACCCATGCTCAATCAAGTATCTAAATTAGAGAGCGGTCCAGTCAGCTGCCTCGCGCCAGCGCTCGACAAGGCGCTCCAGACGCCAAGCCGCATTGGCAGGACTTGTCGACGGCAGAACGATGGCCGGCAGCCCCGTGCGCTCTTGCAGGTAGCGCTTGTAGAGCCGCCCTGCCGTGCCGCCGTTACAGACAACGACATCGATAGGAGCTGCGCCGGTAATGCGCTCGACATGCGCCGGAACGACGTTTTTGATGCTGGCGTCACTCGAACCCTTAATGTCGCAGCTCTCGATCACGTCCCACAGGGCCACGCCGCCGTTCAGCAGCATAGCCCGCTTGGCGGCAATCGAGGCATCGAGCGTCGCGGGCTCGCCGCTCGCCAAAGAGTCTCCCTCGTTGGGCGGCACGGGCGCACCAAGGCACGCGGCCATCACGCGCCAAAAGCGGTTCTGCGGATTGCCATAGTAGAAGGCATTGGCACGCGAGAGCACCGAGGGAAACGACCCCAGCACCAAAACGCGCGAGCGCTCGTCAAACACGGGCTCAAACCCATGCTCAATATGCTGATAGCCCTCGTCCGGCGCAGTCATGAATTAGGCCCTCAGCAGATAACGCACCTCATAGGGCGCAAGTTCAAGGGAGCCCGACAGCTCGACCGTGGGCGCATCGTCGGCAAGCAGGTCGACGAAGGGGCCGCTGAGTTCGCCGGCTCCAAAGGTGTAGGGCTCGTTCACGGCATTGACCGCAACGAGCACCGTCGCGTCGTCGCAGGCGCGCTCGAACAGCAGCTGCTTGTTCTGGATCACCACGTTGCGATAGGCACCGTAGTTGAGGGCACGGGCCGCTGCGTCGTTTGCCGAGCGCAGGTACGCAAGCTGCTTGATGAAAGCCGTCAGCTCGTTGGGTGCAGGCTCATCGAGCGCAGGGCGCAGTGCCCAGTCGCCATCGGGGCCGCCCTTTTCGCCGGCAATTCCCCACTCACTGCCATAGTAGACGCACGGGATGCCCGGCATACCAAAGAGCATGCCGTAGGCGGGGCGTAGGCAGGACTTGTCCGTCAGGATGCTCGCCAGGCGCGGCACATCGTGGTTGTCGACAAACGACAGCAGATGCTTGCCGCGATAAATGCACCACGGGTCACCGCCAAACTGGCGATGCAGCGAGTGGGCAATCTCGAACATGTTGACCGAGTTAAAGCTGGAGTACAGGCCCTTGTAGCACTCGTAGTTGGTGCAGGAGTCGAGCATCTCGTCGTTGACGATCTGGTTGTAGTCGCCGTGGAGCGTCTCGCCGATCAGCACGGAGTCGGGCTTGAGCTCACGGGTAAAAGTATGCAGGCGACGCATGAAGTCGCGGTCGAGCATATAGGCGACGTCCAGACGCAGGCCGTCGATGCCAAAGACCTCGGCCCAGCGACGCACGGACTCAAGCAGGTAGTCGACCACGGCGGGATTTTGCAGGTTGAGCTTCACGAGCTCAAAATGGCCCTCCCAGCCCTCGTACCAAAAGCCGTCGCCGTAGCACGAGTCACCGTCAAAGCTGATGTGGAACCAGTCCTTGTACGGCGAATCCCACTTGCGCTCCTGCACATCGCGGAAGGCCCAAAAGCCGCGACCGACGTGGTTGAAGACGGCATCGAGCACCACACGGATGCCATGGGCGTGCAGCGTCTCGCACACGGCGGCAAAATCGGCATCCCCACCCAGGCGGCGGTCGATATGGCGCAGGCTGCGCGTATCGTAGCCGTGGCTATCAGACTCGAGCGGCGGGTTGATAAGCACAGCTCCAATACCGAGTTCCTGCAGGTAATCGGCCCATTGGGCGATTTTCATGATGGGGGCATCGGGGTTGGGTGCAGTGCCGGCAGCTTGGGAGAGTTCATCCTCAGCAACGGGCGCGGCGTTTTCGCGCGGAGCTCCGCAAAAGCCCAGCGGATAGATCTGATAGAACGTCGTCTCGTATGCCCACATAGCAACCTCCCGGTAAGCTCAACACAACGACATCCATTGTATGCCCGGCTTGTATCCTCTTCCCCAAAATAAGTTGCGGTGGAATAGTTCCTGCTTGGGCCTTCAGAGGCCTTAAACAGGAACTATTCCACCGCAACTGATGAGGGAACGTGATTAGGCAACAGGCTTTGCGCGGCGAATGGCCGGGAACATCACCGTGATGGCGAGGATGACGCCCATGGCAGCGATCGCACCGCCCGCGAAGCCGATCCAGGCGATACCGGGGCCCGAAACCACGGCTCCACCGATCGCGGTACCCGTGCCAATGCCCAGATTGAACAGGCCCGAGAAGATCGACATGGCGACGGCCGACGAATCTGCCGGCGTGTGCTTGATGAGCTCGGCTTGGAACGCCACGTTAAAGGCCGTGGCGCAGCAGCCCCACAGCGCGCAGACGGCAAGCACTGCCACGAGCGACGATGCGGCCGGACCCATGAGCAGCAGAGCCACCGGCACGCCGGAGAGCGTAATCGCGAGGAACGGGAAGCGGTGCCCATCGAACAGTCGGCCGAATAGCCAGCTTCCGAGCAGACCAGAGCAGCCGAACGCCGTCAGCGTCATAGTGATGGCGCTTGCGTCGACATGCGCGACCTGAGCCAGGAAAGGCTCGATATAGCTATAGCCCGTGAAATAGCCAGTTGCCATGAACACCGTGACCGCATAGAGCGCGATCAGCAACGGGTTCTTGAGCAGCTCGGGCAGTTGCTTGACGGTAAAGCGCTCGCCCGCCGGCATGGTTGGAAACACGGTCGCCTGGTAGACGACCGCGACAGCAGACAGTGCTCCGACCACGGCAAACGTCATACGCCAGCCCACGGCCAGGCCAATGGCGCGGCCGAGCGGCAGGCCGAAGATCTGTGCGATGGAAGAGCCCGTGGCGATCATGCTGATGGCGAGCGCCCCGTGGCGTGTGTCAACCAGGCGCGACGCCATAATCGAGGCGACCGACCAGAACACGGCATGTGCGCAAGCGACCACCAGGCGCGCGCAGACCAGGATGGGATAAGTCGGCGCCACAGCGGACAGAAACTGGCCGAGCGAGAACACGGCGAGCACGCCCAGCAGCATCCGCTTGAACTCGAAACGCGAAGCGAACACCATGAGCGGCAACGACAGCAGCATGACGCCCCAGGCATAGACCGAGATCATGATGCCCGCCTGGGCCTCGGTGAGCGAGAACGACGCGGCGATATCAGTCAAAAGGCCGATGGGCATAAACTCCGACGTGTTGAACACGAACGCACAGCAGGTGAGCCCGACGAGCGGGAGCCACTGCCTGAGCGTGATGCCGTCTTGCCTTGCCTGACTCATATATAACGTCTCCAATCATTTTGAGTGGAGGCGATTATATAGCAACGGCCCCGCATCCGTCAGCAACAGATGCAGGGCCGAAAACAATTCGATACACAGAGGTTGCGCCGTCAATACATAACTAAGCCAACCCCAGCAATATGCCCGCCGAATGCACGACAAACGCCGCGATCCAGGCGACTGCCACCTGAAACGCGAACACGGCAACGGCGTAGCGCGCGCCCAGCTCGCTCTTGACGGCGCCGATGGCAGCCACGCAGGGCGGATACAGCAGCGTAAAGACCAGGAACACGTAAGCAGTAAACGGCGAAAACATGGTCGACAGCGCCGCGGGTGACGTTGCACCCAAAAGCACCGTGAGGGTCGAGATGACACTCTCCTTGGCGATAAGTCCGGTGACGAGCGCCGTGGATGCACGCCAGTCGCCAAACCCAAGCGGCGTCAGCGCCGGCGCGATGATGCTGCCGAGGCCCGCAAGCAAACTCTGCGACTGATCGGCGACCACATTAAAGCGGATGTCGAACGTCTGAAGGAACCAGATGACCACGGTAGCGGCAAAGATAATGGTAAAGGCCTTGGTAATAAAGTCCTTGGCCTTATCCCATGCCAGCATCACTGTCGTCTTGACGCTCGGCAGGCGGTAATTGGGGAGCTCCATGATAAACGGCACCGGGTCGCCCTTAAATGCCGTGCGGTTGAGCACCAAAGTCGCGATGCAACCGACCGCAATGCCAATCAGATAGAGCGAGACCATGGCGGGAACCGTCGCCTGCGGGAAAAACGCCCCGCACAGCAGGCCGTAGACCGGCAACTTGGCCGAACAGCTCATGAACGGCGTGAGCATGACCGTCATCTTGCGGTCGTGCTCGGATGGGAGCGTACGGGTCGACATGATAGCCGGCACGGTGCAGCCAAAACCGACGAGCATGGGCACAAAGCTGCGGCCCGACAGGCCAAAACGACGCAGCACCTTATCCATGACAAAGGCCACGCGCGCCATGTAGCCCGAGTCTTCCAGAATGGAGAGGAACAAGAAGAGCACGACGATAATCGGTAGGAAGGTCAGCACGCTGCCCACACCCGTAAGCACGCCGTCGACAGCCAGCGAGCGCACCACGTCGTTGGTGCCGAACGCCTTGAGGCCCGCATCGGCCGAGGCGATGACGGCAGCGATGCCGTCCTCCATGAGTCCCTGCAACGCCGCGCCGATCACGCCAAACGTCAGCCAAAAGACGAGGCCCATGATCACCAGGAACGCCGGAATGGCTGTGTAACGACCTGTCAGGATGCGGTCGATCTTGACGGAGCGCACGTGCTCGCGGCTCTCGTGCGGCTTGACGACGCAACGCCCACACACGTCGCCGATAAAGCTAAAGCGCATATCGGCCAGCGCGGACAGGCGGTCGGTGCCGGCCTCGCCCTCCATCTGGGTAATGATGTGCTCGATGGCGTCGAGCTCGTTGCGATCCAGGTGAAGCGCCTCGGTCACCAGCTCGTCGCCCTCAACCAGCTTGGTCGCCGCAAAACGCACGGGAATGTGCGCCGTCGCGGCATGGTCCTCGATAAGGTTGGCGATGCCGTGGATGCAGCGATGCAGTGCGCCGCCGTCTGGGCCATCAGGTGCGCAGAAGTCCAGGCGGCCGGGACGCTCGCGGAAACGCGCCACATGCAAGGCATGGTCCACCAGCTCGCCGATACCCTCGTTGCGGGCAGCGCTAATGGGGACGACCGGCACGCCCAACAGACTCTCGAGCAGGTTGACGTCAATGGCGCCGCCGTTGGTCGTCACCTCGTCCATCATGTTGAGCGCGATGACCATGGGGCGGTCGAGCTCCATAAGCTGCAGCGTCAGGTACAGATTGCGCTCAATGTTGGTGGCGTCGATGATATCGATGATGGCGTCCGGGCGCTCGTCGAGGATGAACTGACGGCTCACGACCTCTTCGCCTGTGTACGGCGACAGGGAGTAAATACCGGGCAGGTCGGTAACGCTCGCCTCGGGGTGGTTACGGATGGTGCCGTCCTTGCGGTCGACCGTCACGCCGGGAAAGTTGCCGACGTGCTGGTTGGAGCCCGTAAGCTGGTTGAACAGGGTGGTCTTGCCGCAGTTTTGGTTGCCGGCGAGGGCAAAATGCAGGGGCGCGCCCTCGGGCACGGCCGTCTTTGCCGCACGGGGCGAATACGTCCCCTCGCCGAGTGCCGGGTGCTCCGTCGTGCCGATTGCGGCGTTAGCGCGCGGGCCCGTATCTGTGTCGTGAACATCTACGAGCTCAATGCGAGCAGCATCGTCCTTGCGCAGCGTCAACTCGTAGCCGCGTAGGCGAATCTCGAGCGGGTCGCCCATGGGGGCGTACTTCATCATGGTGACTTCGGTGCCCGGCGTTAGGCCCATGTCCAAAATATGCTGACGAAGCGCCTGGTCGTCTGATGTCACCGATGCGACAACGGCGTCCTTTCCAATCTCGAGCGTATCGAGCTTCACGTCCGTGTTCCTCCCCCGGCGCCCACAGGGCGTTGCATTTATGTTTACCATGGCTAACCGTTTGCCATGGCTAACCAATTTAACCATGCATGATAGCGCGAACGTGCAACGATGTTCAATCGACAGATTGCTGCAATGGGAATTCTGGGCCATTGCTTCCCAGACGGGCCTCTCGGGGAAACTGCGTCCCACTCTGAAGCGTCAAAACGGGATGCACTTTCCGGTTGAGGTCTCTAGCGGAAAGCGCATCCCGGAATCTGCAGCAGAAACGGGACGCAGTTTCCGAGCGGAGAGCCCGCCAATGTTGCGCAACAACGGGCGCGCCTTCGCCCCTAGCATGAGGGTGGAAGGAGATGCGCCCAGCCTTCGTGCGGGCGCCAATCGAGGGGAGTCTGCACATGTTCTGCCGAAATTGCGGGTCAAAGGTCGAGGATGGGACCAGGTTCTGCCCCGCGTGCGGAAAGCCCGTCGCCGCCGAACATGAAGCCCCAGCCGAATCGCACGCCGACTATCAATCTGCCCCGGCAGCCGAGGCGCAGCCGACTACACCGGCGCCGGCGAAGGCCAAGCGCTCAAAGAGACCCCTCATGATCGCCGCCGTCGTGGCCGCGCTGCTCGTCGCGGGCGGCGGCGCCGGCTACTACTTCGGCATCTACGCCCCCGAGCAGGCTCGACAGGCGGCCGAGCAGGAGGCGCTCGCGGCAAAGCACGCCGTGCGCTTTAGCGTCTCTGCCCAGGGCTGGGACACCTTGGCGGGCGCGAGCAGGCTGCCGGTTCATATTACGGGCAAGGAGGAGCGCGGCAAGAAGGTCGACACCGTGCGCTACATTGACAGCGACGGCAAGGGCGTCGAGCTCCGCCGTGGCAGCTACGAGGTAGAGGTCGCCGCCTCCCCCATCGCCGCCGACGGTACGATCTACGCTGTCCCCGCCCTGTCTCTTATACACATCTGACGCTGCCGACGACTTAATAGGTGTAGA
>UQSK01000023.1 GCA_900543605.1 uncultured Collinsella sp. | reverse complement strand
CGAGATTACTACGCGTCTCGTGGGCTCGGAGATGTGTATAAGAGACAGGAAAAGCTGATTAGAAGTTTGTGTGCCGTCCCTTTTGGGCGGCACGTTTTGTATAGGGATTGGGTTGCGGCCATTTGGTTGATGGTTCGGTTATTTGGTTGACGGGGCTTGCTCCGGGTTGGGGCGGCGCCGTTGTTTAGGGGGTACACTGGGTGGCGACTTTTAGTTTATCTACTACCTGATGGGGTGTTTTTTATGGGCAAGAAGTCTCGGGCTCGGGTTGCTGCGGCGGGAACTCGCAAGGATCCTGGTCGTCGGGTTGCCGAGGGTAAAAAGGCCGATCGTGCTGAGAAGGACAAGAAAGTCGGCGTGCATGCTCATCCTGAGTGGGCGCCCCATTTGAATTCGGCTAGTGAGGATTTGACTGCTAAGTTGTTTACTCTGGTCGAGGTTATCTTGGGCGTGGTGCCCGTGGTGGTCATTGGCCTGTTCCTGGCCTCTAAGGATGCCACGAGCGTGGATAAGCTCACCGATGTCTTTTCTCAGGACCCCTCGATGGTGGTTACGTTTATCTCTGCGTGCCTGCAGCCGTTTGTGGCGTACATGTTGTACATGATTTATCGCAAATACTGCGAGGGCGACGCTGGTTTTGCCGCCGGCAACCTGATCGGTCTTTTGTGCTCCGAGATCCTACTGCTCAATATCCCAGGCGTCATCGGTATGGGCATCTTGCTGTGGCGTGTTTGGCGCAACGTCGCCCCGCACTTTGAGAGCTGGTTGTTTGAGCGTCGTGCAATGGGCGTGCTGGCAGACATTGCGGGCTCGCTCGTGATTTTAACCTTGGCGTTTATGTGCGCCACCGCCGCCCGCGGTCTCGCGGGCATGTAGTCTGTCCTCACCGACCACGGAGCGCAGGGCGGGGACACCTTTCCCTCTCGCTCACGGCTTCGCAGGGTCGCATGAGGCAAAGGTTTCCCCGCCCTGCGCTCCGGCGTTGAGTCGTCGCATGCTCGCTACAGAAAAGCTGATATTAAAGATTGTGTGCCGCCCCTTTTTGGGGCGGCACGTTTTTGTGGGGTCCCGGTCTCCACAATTTTCGTCAAGCTTTTGGTTAGATTTTGGTCAGTTGGCGTAAGGGTGGAAGGCCAAAAGATTGCTGGCGAAAAAAGCTCAGAGAAAGTGCTGGTAGGGGAGTTGTTGAGCTTTTCGACAGCTTTTGAGCAAAAGAAACTTTGTGGCTATTGCCGGCGATTGCGTTGTCGCGGTCATGGCGGTGCGGGATGCTGGTCGTAAGCGTCGAATGCTCCGATTTTGGAGGCCAGCATGGATCTGTTTCTTGAGACTCCGCAGCAACAGGCTGAGCGCATGCTGCGTCAGCAGCAACGACTCATGGAGATGCAAATGCAGGGGGCGGCAGCCCAGCCCCCTGCGCAAAACGTTACACCCGCGGTTTCGCCTGCGGGCGAATCGGCACCAGAGGCCTATTCCGTACAGCAAGATTCATATGCGCAGGAGCTCGCGTTCGACAAGCGTCGTGCGCGTCGTCGCCGCGTGGGCCAGCGCCTGCGCACATTGGCGATGATCGTGCTCATTCCGCTAGGACTTGCGGCGATTTTCTTGGTCTCGTATGCGCTCACCTGCATCCTCAACGGTGCTTCGCCCGGCGAAGTGCTCCAACATCTGTCAGCCCTCGGCCAGCGCCTAGGCGATGTCATAACAACAATCCGCGCCGGCTGGGAGAGCTAGCGTTTTAGCGTCCGCGGCTCTAAGAGAAATTTGTCTGCAAGGCAGTGAGTGATCCGTGTGTGTGGCGGGGTAAGATTGATCGCGGTTTTGATTGGTGCTCGATTGGGTTTGTTGGGCGGAGTTTATGTCTGCTATTGATATTGTGCTTGTTGTGATCGCCTTGGTGGCGGTGGGGGCTGCTGTGGCTTGCGCCCTCCAGCTCAAGAGCCTGCGTGCCGAGCTGCGGGAGCGTGGCGACAGTAGCGCGGAAACGCTGGCAGCACTCGAGCAGGCCAACAACGCGCTCGATGCCCTGAACGTCGCGCTGGCCGAAACCCGCCGCACGGCCAATGCCATCGCGCAGCAGCAGACGACCGATGCGGCCGTGGAGCAGCAACGTTACCTGACCATCGCACGTGAGTTTTCGCAAGCTGGTGACCGGATGGATGACCTGCGCCGCGAGACGGCCCAACAGCTCGGCGCCAATCGCGAGGGCATCGAGCATCGCCTGGACAAGGTGCGCGAGACGGTCGATGTCCAGCTGGGCGCCATCCGCAAGGACAACAACGTGCAGCTCGATCAGATGCGCGCGACGGTGGACGAGAAGCTCTCCCGTACGCTCAACGATCGCCTGTCTGCATCGTTTAAGCAGGTGAGCGACCAGCTCGAGGCCGTGTACAAGGGATTGGGCGACATGCAATCCATCGCCACCGGAGTGGGCGATCTTAAGCGCGTGCTGGGCAATGTGAAGGCGCGTGGCATTTTGGGCGAGGTGCAGCTGGGTGCAATTCTGGCGGACATCCTTACATCCGACCAGTATCTGGAAAACGTCGCCACCAAGCCCGGCGCCTCGGAGCGCGTTGAGTTTGCCGTCAAGCTGCCGGTGGACGAGGGCGACCCCGTGCTGCTGCCGATTGACTCCAAGTTTCCGGGCGACGCGTACGAGCACTTGCTCGACGCACAGGAGTCGGGCGATGCTGAGGCCGTCGCCGCCGCACGCAAGACGCTCGATATGATGGTGAAGCGCGAGGCTAAGGACATCTGCGAAAAGTACCTGAGTGTGCCGGCAACGACCAACTTTGGCCTCATGTTCGTGCCGTTTGAGGGGCTGTACGCTGAGATCGTCAGCCGCCCCGGGCTTATCGAGACCCTGGGCCGCGACTATCACGTCAACGTTGCCGGCCCTAGCACCATGGCGGCCATTCTCAACAGCTTGCAGATGAGTTACCAAACGTTTAAGCTGCAAAAACGCACCGATGACGTGCTGCGCGTGCTCTCCGCTGTCAAGGCCGAGCTGCCGCGCTATCAAAAGGCGCTGCGCCGCGCCCAGCAGCAGATCGAGACCGCGGGCAAAACGGTCGAGGGCATCATCACCACGCGCACCAACGTTATGGAGCGCAAGCTCAAGGACATCGACGCGCTGGAAGATGCCGACCAAGCCGATGAAATCTTGGGACTCACGTCCGCAAGCCTTCTCGCAGACCAAGAAGACGAGGACTAATTGCAACAAGACGGTGGGGCACCGGCGCAAACGCGGGCGCCCCACCGCTTTTCGTATCGCACTTGTCTGAAGCGTGCTCCAATGTGCAACAATGGCGTTTCGCCCTATCAGACGCGAAAGGAAGCCCATGTCTCAGAGAAGCACCAGCCCGCTCAGCCGCTCCACCGTGCGCCGCACGCTGCAGCGGTTTTGGGAAGTCACGCGCACGCAGCCGCTGATTGTCTTTCTCTCGGTGTTCTCATCGGCGGGCTACATCTTTTTGCTGACGTTTGCCAATACCTATGTGATGGCCCTTATCGTTGACCGCGTTCAAGCCGGTCCCGTGGCGGGTGACCAGGTGTTTGAGGTCTTCGGCCCCTATATCCTGGCGCTCGTACTCGTTAACCTGGTGGGTCAGATCCTCTCCAAGCTACAGGACTACACCGTCTACAAGCTCGAGATTGCAGGCAACTATCACCTGGCGCGTCTGTGCTTCGACACGCTCTCCAATCAATCCATGACATTCCATACCAGCCGCTTTGGCGGATCGCTTGTGAGCCAGACAAGCCGTTTTATGAGCGGCTACACGGGTCTGGTCGACGTGACGGTGTATTCGCTCATCCCCACCATCACCTCGGTCATCTGCACCGTGGTCGCACTCGCCCCGGTGGTGCCGACGTTTACCGTGATCCTGGTGTGCATCATAGTCGTCTACATCGCGTTTGTCTGGCTTATGTACAAGCGCATCATGCCGCTTTCGGCCGCGACGTCCGCCGCGCAGAACAAGCTCTCGGGCGTGCTGTCCGATGCGGTCACGAACATCTTGGCCGTCAAGACCTGCGGGTGCGAGGACTTTGAACGCGATCTGTTCGACGCCGCCGATCGTGCCGCGCGCGATGCCGAGACGGTCTCGATGCACGCCATGATGCAGCGCAACTTTACGACCTCGGGCCTTATCGTCATCACCATGGCCGTGGTGAGTGTGTTCGTCGCGGGCGGCAACGCGTGGTTTGGCATCTCTGCCGGCGCGCTCGTCATGATCTTTACCTACACCTATAACCTCACCATGCGCCTGAACTACGTGAGTTCCATGATGCAGCGCATCAACCGCGCTTTGGGCGATGCGGCCGAGATGACGCGCGTGCTGGACGAGCCACGTTTGGTGGCAGACGACCCGGACGCCCCTGAGCTTAAAGTGACCGAGGGCGCGATTGATTTTGAGCACCTGAGCTTTGCGTACCGTGACGCTGCGGCGGGCGAGAGCGTGTTCGATGACCTGACACTTCATGTGGCGGCGGGCCAGCGCGTGGGCCTGGTGGGCAAATCGGGCTCGGGTAAGACGACGCTCACCAAGCTGCTGCTGCGCCTAGACGATGTTCAGGGCGGCCGCGTGCTCGTGGATGGTCAGGACGTCTCGCGCTGCACGCAGCAGAGCCTGCGCCGCCAGGTTGCCTACGTGCCGCAGGAGGCGCTGCTGTTCCATCGCTCCATTCGCGAAAACATTGCCTACGGTCGTCCCGACGCCACTGATGAGCAGATTCGCGAGGCGGCTCGCCTGGCTAATGCGACCGAGTTTATCGACCGCCTGCCCCGTGGCTTTGACACCATGGTGG
This sequence comes from uncultured Collinsella sp., assembly GCA_900543605.1. Taxonomy (GTDB): domain Bacteria; phylum Actinomycetota; class Coriobacteriia; order Coriobacteriales; family Coriobacteriaceae; genus Collinsella. The sequence continues at coordinate 25,022 of UQSK01000023.1, read as the reverse complement.
GCGAACGCGGCGTCAAGCTCTCGGGCGGCCAGCGTCAGCGCGTGGCTATCGCCCGCGCCATCCTAACCGACGCGCCGGTTCTAGTGCTCGACGAGGCGACCTCTGCCCTCGACAGCGAGTCCGAGGCGCTGGTGCGGGAGGCGCTCGAAAACCTGATGCGCGGCCGCACCTCCATTGTGGTGGCGCACCGCCTGTCCACCGTGGCGGCGCTCGACCGCATTGTGGTGTTGGCCGATGGCGAGATCGTCGAGGACGGCACGCATGCGCAGCTCGTCGAGGCGGGTGGCGAGTACGCGAGCCTGTGGAGCCGTCAGACCGGCGCATTCTTGGAGGCGTAAGCGTCTAGGACGTGGGACAATTGTGCCCATAAGTTTATTGTGCCGTTGAGCCGAGGAGTCGTTATGCCACGCGAGACCAATGCCGCCAAACGCGAGCGCGCCGTTGAGGTGTGTGAGCGTCTCAACCGTCGCTATGGACCGGTCGAGTGCTTTTTGGACCACGAGAATCCCTTCCGCCTGCTGATCGCGGTGCTGCTCTCGGCGCAAACGACCGACGCGCAGGTCAACAAGGTGACGCCAAAGCTGTTTGCCCAGTGGCCCACGCCCGAGGCCATGGCCGGGGCGAGCGTGGCTGACGTGGCAGACACCATCAAGTCACTCGGCTTCTACAAGAGCAAAGCCAAGCATGCCGTCGAGGCCGCGCAGATGATCGTCGCCGACTATGGCGGCGAGGTGCCGGCCGACATGAAGGAACTCGTGAAGCTGCCGGGCGTGGGACGCAAGACGGCAAACATCGTGCTCAACGTGGGGTATGGCATCGTGGAGGGCATTGCGGTGGACACGCACGTCAACCGCATTGCGCACCGCCTGATGCTGAGTCCTAAGACGCATGCCAAGGAGCCGCTCAAGACCGAGCAGGATCTGCTCAAGATTTTGCCGCACGAGTATTGGGAGTCGGTCAACCATCAGTGGATCACCTTCGGTCGCGAGATCTGCGACGCCCGCAAGCCTAAGTGTGACGAGTGTCCGCTGGCAGATTTGTGCCCCAGCGTGCGCGTAGCGGGGTAGGGCGGAACGCATCTTCGTCTGGCGTTTTTTGCGGGGCTGGGTTTGCCCTTGAGCCGGAGTCCTCTCCATGCGCTACCATGACAGACAATGTATTTGACGTACGACCCGCCGAGCTTGCCCCGGCGGGCTTTTGGCGTTGCGATGCCGGAGGAACAGCATGCTCATTCACCGTATAGCCGCGCAGCTCTACACTGCCGAGGCACTGCAGACCGTCGAGGCCGGACTCGATGCCGGCGAGGACGTGACGCTGGCTGTGTCGCAGTCGGGCCGCACGCTTATGGCGGCCGCCCAGTTTGCGCGCCGCCCGCGCCCGACGGTCTACATTGTGAGCGGCGAGGATGCGGCTGATCGCGCCGCGCGCAGCCTTGCCGCCTATGTGGGCCTGGCGCACGTGTGCCGCTTTCCCGAGCGTAAGGACTATCCGTGGCGCGAGCAGGCGCCCGACGACGCCGTGGTGGCGCAGCGCTGCGAGGCTCTGGGGCGCATCGTGCGCGGGGACAACTGCATCATGGTTGCCTCAGCCCGTGCGCTGCTGCGCTGCGTGCCGCCGGTCGAGAGTCGCTATTGGGAGTCCACCACTTTTGCGGTGGGTGAGGAGATTCCTTTTGACGAGGTGCCGCAGCGCTTGGTGGGCATGGGCTACACCAATGCCGGTGCCGCTGATGCGCCCGGTCTGTTCCGCGTTCACGGCGACACCGTCGAGGTGTTTCTCGCGCAGGAGAAAGCGCCCGTGCGCATTGAGTTCTTTGGCGACGAGATTGACCGCATCCGCCGCATGGTGAGCTCAACGGGGCAGACCATCGGTAACGAGGACAGTATTGAGATCTTCCCCTGCCGTGAGCTGGCGCTTACCGACGAGGCCGTCCACAACATGCATGTGGCGCTCTATCGCGCCAGCCAGGACGACAGCAAGCTGGCGGCGCTGCTCGAGATGGTGGATGCGCGCATCGTCACGCCCGAGCTCGACCGCTTTTTGCCGGTGATGTACGGCCAGACCGTGAGCCCGCTGGCACACGTGAGCGGCAAGGCGCTCGTGGTCCTGTCCGAGCCGCGCTCGCTGTTCGACGACTGTCTGCGCGCCTACGAGGATATCGAGGCCCGTGCCGGCGAGGCAGGGATCGACCGCCTGGATGGTCTGTACGTGCGCGCCCAACAGCTCGATTTTGGTGCCCAGCAGCGCCTGAACTATGTGAGCCTCATCCGTGCCGGTGGTGCGGTGACGGCCGAGCTCAAGATTGAGCAGCCTGCCATCGCAGGCTCGGACAACCGTTTTATGACGCGCATCCAGGAGGTCGTGGGCAAGCGCTATGCCTGCGTGTTTGCCATCCCCGACCGCGGTGCGCGCGAGTCGATGGAGCTCACCTTTGGCGACGAGGGCATTACCTTTGAGGAATCGCTGACCGCGGCGCCCGAAAATGTCGGCGCTATCGGCGACCGCGTGCGCGTGGCAGCGGCAGATTCTGCCGATCGTGCTGCCCGCCAGGATGCTCATGCTGCAATTCGCGAGCGCCGCGCCGACGCGCTTAACGCCCGCTCGCTCGAGGCGGGCGCCGCGCAGGCTGCCGCCGGCGCCGCCGTGCCCACCATCTCGCGCGGGCGCGTGACCTTTGTGGACGCTGCCCTGCCGCAGGGCGTGGTGGTGCCCGACGCCAATTTGGCCGTGTTCTCGATCGCCGACCTCAACGCCCGCATGGATGCCAGCCGCGCGCGCAGCCGCCGCAAGGTCGACATTACGCAGATTACCTTCCCGTTTAAGCCGGGCGACTACGTGGTGCACGCTACCCACGGCATCGCGCTCTTTAGCGAGATCGCGCGCCAGGAAGTGGGCGGCAAGGAACGCGACTACTTTTTGCTGGAATACGCCGATGACGACAAGCTCTACGTGCCGCTGGAGCAGGTTGACCGCATTACGCGCTACGTTGGTCCCGACGGCGATAAACCGCGCTTGACCAGGCTCAACACCGCCGACTGGACGCGGGCCACCAACAAGGCGCGCAAGAATGCCAAAAAGCTGGCGTTTGACCTGGTCGACCTCTATACGCGCCGCTCGTCGATTACCGGTATCGCCTGTCCGCCCGATACGCCCGAGCAGATCGAGATGGAGGAGAGCTTTCCCTACGACGAGACGCGTGACCAGCTGGAGGCTATCGCCGACATCAAGGCCGACATGGAGGCGCCCAAGCCCATGGACCGCCTGCTGTGCGGCGACGTGGGCTTTGGCAAGACCGAGGTCGCCCTGCGCGCGGCCTTTAAGTGCGTGGACTCCGGCCGCCAGGTCATGGTGCTCTGCCCCACGACCATTCTGGCCCAACAGCACTACGAGACCTTCTTTGAGCGCTTTGCCCCGTTTGGCCTGGAGGTCGAGGTGCTCAGCCGCTTTCGCACGCCGGCGCAGCAGAAGCGCGCGCTCAAGGCGTTTGCCGAGGGCACGATTGATGTGCTCATCGGCACGCACCGTCTGCTTTCGGCCGACGTGAACCCCAAGAACCTGGGTATGGTGATCATCGACGAAGAGCAGCGCTTTGGTGTGCAGCACAAGGAGCAGCTCAAAAACCTGCGCGAGCAAATCGACGTGCTCACGCTTTCGGCAACGCCTATTCCGCGAACCATGCAGATGGCCACGAGCGGCGTGCGCGACATGAGCCTGATCACCACGCCGCCGACTGGGCGTCGTCCCGTGATCGTGCACGTGGGGGAGTACGACCCCGACGTGGTGAGCGCGGCGATTCGCCTGGAGGTGGGCCGCGGCGGTCAGGTGTATTACGTGTCCAACCGCGTCAAGACCATCGACGATGCCGTGGCGCGCGTGCACGAGGCCGCGCCCGAGGCGCGCGTGGGCGTGGCGCACGGCAAGATGAGCCCGCGCGAGGTCGAGGACGTGATGATCGAGTTCGCGACCAAGAAGATCGACGTGCTTATCGCCACGACCATCGTGGAGAGCGGCATCGACAACGCAACGGCCAACACGCTCATCATTGAGGACTCGCAGCGTCTGGGTCTGGCACAGCTCTACCAGCTTAAGGGCCGCGTGGGCCGCTCGGCCACGCAGGCATACGCGTACTTTATGTTCCCCGGCGAGCTGCCGCTCACCGAGGAGGCCACGGCACGCCTGACCGCGCTTTCCGAGTTCCAGGACCTGGGCAGCGGCATGCGCATCGCCATGCGCGACCTGGAGATCCGCGGCGCCGGTTCGCTTATGGGCGCCGAGCAGCACGGTAACCTGTCGAGCGTGGGCTTTGACCTGTTTACGCAGATGCTGGGACAGGCCGTGGCCGAGGCGCGCGGCGATGACGATGCCGGCGTGGAGGCGGCGAGCGTGGGCATCAACCTGCCGGCCGACTACTTCTTGTCCGAGGAGTACATGCCGGCGGTGGACCAGCGCGTGCTCGTGTACCGCAAGCTCGCGGCGGCCGAGGACCTGGAGAGTATCGACGAGGTGCAGGAGGAGACCGAGGCCGCGCACGGTGAGCTGCCGTTGGCGGGGCTTAACTTGTTCAACCGCGCTCGCATCCGCATTCGCGGCGAGCGCTTGGGGCTCGAGAGCGTCACGCTCAGCGGTGGACGCATTACCTTCCTGGGGGTTGACGTTCCCAAGAAGGTGGCCTTTGAGCTTAAGACCCGCTATGGCGCGGTGAACTTTCCCAAGAGCCGCAAACTGTCGGTGCCCTACAAGGCGGGTGCCGGCGCGGGCAGCGGCCTGGGTCGCGGTCTCGACGCCAGCGACGGCACCGGCCCCGTGGCCGCGGCACTCATGCTGCTGCAGCAATTAGGCACGAGCGACGATGACTAACAAGTAGGGGCGTGGCGGGGCATAGCTACCAGTTGTTCTTTGCCCCGCCACCTCGCAGGTTGATTCCAGCCCCATCGAAAGGAAAGCATGTTCGGATACATCTATAAGAAAGATGTCGCTATTATCGCGGCCGTCCTGTGCCTTTGTCTGGGCGTGGGCAGCTTCTTTGATTATCAGATCTCGAGTGCGCTGTTCAACATCGGCAGCGTGTACGGTCGCTTTGTCGAGGCGGCCGGCGAGCTACCGTTCGAGCTGACGGCGAGCGTCGCGGGCGTTATGCTCGTGCGCGCGGTGCGTCCCGATTCCAGAGGGAGCAAATGGCTCGCCGTGCTCGGCATCCTCGTCAACGTTGGCCTGGCCGGCTACGAGATCGTCTCGTCCCTGAAAGTCGGCGGCAAACTCATCGCTGTTCAGTTGGTGCTGACGTTTGTGCTGGTCATCGCCGCCAACCTTATCGTCTATCGCCTCACGCGCACGACCGAGCCCGACGATCTCACGCGCTGGGCGTTGATGGTACTGGCCGTGTGGGTCGCTCAGGCCATCATCCTCAACGTCATTGTTAAGCCGCTGTGGTCGCGCCCGCGCATGCGCGTGATCGAGGTCACAGCGGGGCTCAATTTTCAGCCGTGGTGGGTGATCGGCAATCCCGACAAGTGGACCTATATCGCCGCCGGCGTGATCAAGGACGGGTTCAAGTCGTTTGCGAGCGGACACACGGCGCATGCGGCGATCGGCCTTATGCTTGCCGGGCTTCCCGCGGCGGCCTTTAAGGAAAAACCGTCGCGCCGCCGCATGGTCTTTTGGACGGCGGCTGTGGTCGCGGCGCTCGTCGCGCTTGGCCGCATCGTGATCGGTGCACACTTTTTGAGTGACGTGAGCTGCGGTTTTGCCCTGGTACTGGCACTTGAGTGTCTTGCCGCGCGCATTGCCTATCCCAACGGCGTACAATAGCCCCGTTTGAATCATCTGGCCGATACCCGGTATGAGAGGATTGCCATGCTCGCGTTTAACAACGACTATTCCCACGGCGCACATCCGGCAGTGCTGCAGGCACTCGTCGATACCAACATGGAGCCGCAGCCCGGCTACGGTACCGATGTACACACCGAGCGTGCCAAGCAGCTTATCCGCGAGGCCTGCCAGGCCCCCGATGCCGACGTGTTTTTTCTGGTGGGCGGCACGCAGGCCAACGCGACGGTGATCGACATGCTGCTCGCGCCGTACGAGGGCGTCGTTGCTGCTGAGACTGGCCACGTCGCCTGCCACGAGGCGGGCGCCATCGAGTTTGGCGGCCACAAGGTGCTCACCATCCCCGGCTACGAGGGCAAGATGCACGCCGAGGACCTCGAGAACTATATCCAGGTGTTCTACGAAAACGAGAGCTACGAGCACACGGTGTTCCCGGGCGCCGTGTACGTGAGCTTGTCGACCGAGTACGGCACGCTGTACTCCAAGGCCGAGCTCGCGGCGATTCACGCGGTGTGCCAGAAGCATGAGATTCCGCTGTTTGTGGACGGTGCTCGTCTGGCCTATGCGCTGGCGGCCGATGAGTGCGACATTACCCTGCCCGAGCTGGCGCAGCTGTGCGACGTGTTCTACATCGGCGGCACCAAGTGCGGCGCGCTCTGCGGCGAGGCCGTGGTGTTCTGCGGCATGCACGCCCCGGCGCACCCCATTCCGCGTATTAAGCAGCACGGCGCGCTGCTTGCCAAGGGCCGCCTGACGGGCGTGCAGTTTGAGGCGCTCTTTACCGATGGCCTGTATTTTGAGATTGGTCGACAGGCAATTGAAACCGCGCAGGCGCTTCGTCGCGTGCTGCACGAGCGCGGTTACCAGTTCTTCTTGGAGACGCCGACTAACCAGCAGTTTGTGATTCTGCCCAACGAGGATATGGCCCGCATTCGCGAGCATGCCTCGATCGAGTACTGGGAAAAGTACGACGAGACCCACACGGTGGTGCGTTTTTGTACCAGCTGGGCCACGACGCAGGAGGACATCGACGCGCTGGCGGCTGTCCTGTAGTCTGATGTAATGACGAGGGGCCGCCTTGCGCTGGGTTTGGCGCAGGGCGCCCTTTGCTTTTGAGGGGGAGGGGCTGCATGCCCGAGATGTCCGAGCCGACGATTCGTCTGGCGACGCCCGAAGACGCGCCGGCGTTGCTTGCCATCTATGAGCCGTATGTGCGCCAGACGGCGATTACCTGCGAATACGAGGTGCCGAGCGTTGAGGAGTTCGCCGGGCGCATCGAGCGTACGCTCAAGCGCTATCCGTATCTGGTGATGGAGCTGGACGGGCATCCGGTAGGCTATGCCTATGTGAGTCCGCTTAACAGCCGCGAGGCATACGACTGGTCGGTCGAGACGTCGATCTACCTGGCGCGCGACGTGCGCCACGGCGGGTTGGGCCGCAAACTGCACGATGCGCTCAAGCAGTGTCTGATCGCGATGGGCATCACCAACATGTGCGCGCTCATTGCCGTGCCGCACGACAAGGACGACGAATATCTGACGCACAACAGCCAGGATTTCCATGCCCATATGGGGTATCGCCTGGTGGGTGCCTTTGACCGCTGTGCCCAGAAGTTCGGCCGCTGGTACGACATGTGCTGGATGGAGCTGGTCCTAGCCGAGCGCACGCCCAACCAACCCAAGCCAACCTGGTTCCCCGACCTCCCCAAACCTACCATTTAGGGACAGGTTTATTTTGGCAGGTTAGCCGATGGGCTCGGTGTATTTGGCGCGGTCGGTGCGCTGGATGCGCTTGGAGACATGGAGCGGGCGGCCGTCGGTGTCGTAGACGTAGTCGGTGATCAGGATCAGCGCCTGCCCACGCTCAACGTTGAGCAAAAACGCCTCGTTTTGCGAGGCATAGCACACCTCAAAGGTCTTATGTCCCTGTGCCGGCGCGCGATGGAATTCCTGGCGCAGCGTCGCGTAGAGCGAACCATTGATATCGCGATCGATGAGTGCTTCAAAGCTCGGTGGTAGATAGGTAGTCTCCAGGCACAGCGGCGCATCGTCCAGATAACGCAGACGGACAAGTTTGACGAGCTTGCTGCCCACGGCCGCATCAAAGAACTTAGCTATACTGCCGCCCGCCTTGGTAAAGCCCGAGTCCACCGTGCGCGTGGTGGGCTTCATGCCCTGACCCTGGACCTGCGCCGTATAGCTCGAAAACACCAGGTTGTTCTCGTGGAGCGCCGGCGTGTCGGCCACAAAGGCGCCGCGCCCGCGCTCGGTTCGAACCAGACCCTCATCAACGAGCACCTTAAGGGCATGGCGTACGGTGCTGCGCGACAGCCCCGATTCGTCCATGAGTTCCATCTCGGACGGCAGCTTGTCTCCGCGTGCGTAGATGCCGGCGGCGATGCGGTCGCGAAGCGTACCCGCCAAGCGCTCGTATTGGCTCAGTTTCTTTTTAGATGAAGCGTTCATGCGATCAGCCTATATCTAACCTGTATGCTTATCTAAGCAAGCATGTATTCAATACAACAATAAAACCGCTGGTAACGAGTAATCGAAAACCACAGCGGTAAAATATCTAGGTCAAATATAGCATACAACTAGTCGACATAACCAAAACATGTATGTAACTTGTATGCCATCAAGAGCATCAAACGAGAAGAAGGGCTGATGCGCGATGACTACTCAGGAACAGGTTAAGGATGTCGTCTCCCAGGTTTTGGCTGACAAGGCAGACAAGGGCGGCATCAAGCGCGTCGTGTGGATCGGCGCCGGCGGATCCAACGGCGGCAACTATCCTGCCCAGTATTTTATGGAGCACGAGGCCACGCAGGTCGTGAGCTCCAGCTACACCAGCAACGAGTTCGTGCACGCCACGCCTGCCTACGTTAACGAGAACACCCTGGCCGTCGTCGTGTCCATGCGCGGCACCAAGGAGACCATCGTCGCCGCCCAGGTCGCCAAGGACCACGGTGCCAGCACCATCGCCATCTATGTTGACGAGTCCGGCCTCACCGAGGTCTGCGACTACAAGATCCAGTACGACAGCCTGGCCGTCGACGAGTCCTGCATGGGCCGCACCAACTCCGCCGTCGTGACCATGATCGCCATGGAGCTTACGCAGCAGACCGAGGGTTATGCCGAGTACGAGACCGCTATGGCCGCGTTCGACTTGGTCGACCCCATCTATCGCAAGGCCGTCGAGTACACCCGTCCGCTCGCTGCCAAGTGGGCCGAGCAGAACGCCGACAAGCCCTGCATCAACGTCATGGCCCAGGGTCCGCTCTTTGGTGCCGCCTACGTCTTTAGCATCTGCAACGTGCAGGAGATGCTGCAGATCGACTCCTGCACTATCAACACCTGCGACTTCTTCCACGGCCCCTTCGAGATCCTGGACAAGCGCACCTCGCTGTTCCAGCTCATCAGCGTCGGCCGCAGCCGCTGCAACGACGAGCGCGGCATCCGCTTTGTCAACCAGTACGGTGGCGAGCGCGTCTATCAGCTCGACGCCAAGGAGCTCGGCCTCAACGACATCAAGGACAGCGTGAGCGAATACTTCAACCACCTGATCTTTGCCCCGATCCTCAACAACGTGTACATGCGTGCGCTTTCTGCCGTCACCCACAAGGACTACATGACGCGCCGCTACATGTGGAAGCTCGACTACTAGGGGATAGAGCGGCCTAACAGCTCGATGTCCTCATAAGTTGCGGTGGAATAGTTCCTGTTTGGGGGTCTGAAGCCTCTATTCAGGAACTATTTCACCGCAACTGAATTCATGGCGGCACTTGGGGACGTTCCTTTTCTGTCGACAGTTGGGGACAGTCCTAGTCGTTGGGGACGTTCTTAAACGACTAGTCATTCAGGAACGTCCCCAACGACTAGTCATTTAAGAACGTCCCCAATGAGTACCCAATGACTATGTGGGCGAGCGGATTTTTCCGTTCGGCGATTTGTGTCTTGAAAAATGTATATAACGACTATAACGTAGTGTGAAACATATTGGAAACAATACCGAGGAGGCTGCGTTGAAGAAAAGCAATCTGGGCTATGTGCTGGTGCTGGTCGCCGCGCTTATGTGGGGCAGCATCGGAATCTTTGTAAACGGAATATCGGCCCTGGGTGTTTCGTCTCAGAGCATGGCGGCCTTTCGCCTGTTGTCGGGTGCCGTCTTAATGGCTCCGGTCTTGGCGTTCATGGGTTGCCAGGGAGGTGCTCGTGAGGGAAAAGCATCGGGTCCCCTGACGCTATTCAAGGCAAGCCCCAAAGAGCTCGTCCCCTGCGCGCTTGTCGGTATCGTCGGTTTAGCCGCCGCCAACACCTGCTATTACGAGTGCATGCGCGAGGTGGGTATGTCTACGGCCTCGGTGCTGCTCTACACCTCGCCGGTGTTTGGCGTCATGCTCGGCCGCGTGCTTTATCGCGAGGACGTGACCCCCAACAAGCTCGTTGCCATTGTCTTTAACATCGTTGGCTGCGTGCTTGCGGTGACCAATGGCGACCTTTCCGGTTTTCATTTTTCGGTTTGGGGCGTCACGTCGGGCGTGATTGCAGGCCTTTGTGGTGCGTCGCTTGCGGTGTTTAGCCGGATAGCAACCAAGACGGTCCACCCGCTGGCTGTCACGTTTTGGGGCTTTGTTTTTGGCGGTGCGGTTATGGCGGCTATCGCGGCTCCGTGGCCGGATGTCGCCGCGGCAATGTCGCCACAGCTGCTGCTGCTGTTCCTTGGCTTTGGGCTCATCCCCACAGCCGTGGCTTACATCTTATATATGCAGGGTCTGTCCATGGGGCTCGAGACGTCGAAAGTTCCCGTCGTAATGTCATTCGAGACGGTCGTCACCGTACTGCTGGGCATTGGTGTCTACGCCGAGCCCGCCGGCGCGATCAAAGTCCTGGGCATCGTGCTGGTGCTCGCGTCCATCCTGATTATGAACACCGACTTCTCTAAGCTGCGCAACAGTGTGTTTGTCGGTCATGTCATTGAGAGCATGACCTTTAAGCCCAACGCGTGGTGGACCGAAAAATCTCAGGACATGGATCTGTTTAAGGAGCGCACCGGCATCGCGCTGGAGCCCACCGTGCAGGAAAGCCCCTGGTACTTCGTACGATAGAGGATTGCGCGCAGGGTCTGACCTGGGGTTATCCAGCCAGCGCCGGCCTATCCAACCCCAACGTTTCAAGTACGTTAAACCCGTCAACGGTCGATTTTCACCCGCGAACGGTCTTTATACTAATTAGCAATATAAGCAACGTATAAGACGTTATAATGACCATAACGAAAAGGAGGAGGCAAGATGAATCAGATCATTCTCGCATCTCATGGCGGCCTGGCCGCAGGCGCCAAAGACACGCTCGAGATGGTTCTCGGCGACGTGTCGAACGTCCACGTCGTGTCGCTTGCTCGTGACGATAAGGAGCCCATCACCAATAAGGTGGACGCCATGATCGCCACGTTCAACGCGGACGACACCGTCTATGTGCTGACCGATATGCTCGGCAGCTCGGTCAACAACAACATGGTCGAGCTTTCCAAGAACGGCACGAAGTTCACGGTTGTCAGCGGTTTCAACATTCCGCTGGCGCTCACGCTCGCTATGAGCCCCGCCCCCGTCAAGGGTGCTGAGCTCGCGGCCCTCATCAACGAAGCCCGCACCGGTCTGACCAACCCCAACGCACCGGTCGAGGCCGCCGCGGCTCCCGCCAAGAAGGCCAAGGCATCCCGTCACAGCTCCGGTCCCGCCAAGATCGTCCTCGCACGTCTTGACTACCGTCTGCTGCACGGCCAGGTCGTCTTTACCTGGACCACCAAGGTTCAGGCCGAGCGCATCATCGTCGTCGACAACGCTGCCGCCAACGATGACATCAAGAAGGGCGCTCTTAAGCTGGCCAAGCCCCAGGGCGTGCGCCTGAACGTCTTCACCGTCGAGCGTGCCCTCGCCAAGATGGACAAGCTCAACACCCTCGGCGAGCGCGTCATGTTCGTCTTTGGCAACACGGCCGAGATGCTGCAGTTCTGCCAGGGCTACAAGCTCGACGCCATCAACCTGGGCGCCACCGCCAACCACGACGGTGCCGATCAGGTCGGCGGCAAGGACAGCTCCGTCTTCCTCGACGCCACCCAGAAGGCCGACGTCAACCAGCTGCTCGACATGGGCATTAAGCTCTACGTCCAGCAGACCCCTACGTATCAGAGCGTCGACATCGACGCCAAGCTGTAATCAACCAGGCTTTTGCCTGACTGAAAGGAGAAGGGTATGAATACGTTCATCAGTGCGGTGCTCGTCGGCCTCGTCGGCGTGTTCTGCATGTGGGACTCCCGCCTGCTCGGTCGTCTTAACTTCGAGCAGCCCCTCGTTGGCGCCACGCTCGTCGGTCTGCTGCTGGGCGATGTGCCCACCGGCCTTGCCGTCGGTGCCGCCGTCGAGCTCGTGTCCATGGGCCTGGTGCAGGTCGGCGCCGCCGTTCCGCCCGATATGGTCCTGGGCGGCATCGTGGCCGCTGCCTTTGCGTGCCTGACCGATGCTTCCGCCGAGACCGCCATGACGATCGCCATCCCGGTCGCCGTCCTGGGTCAGCTCCTCGGCATCGTGTTCCGTTCCATCATCGCCGCCCTCACCCATGTGGCAGATAGCGCGATCGATAACGGAAAGTTCAAGACCGCCTACCGTATGCACATCTGCGCCGGCTCCGGTCTGTACGCTGTCATGTACTTCCTGCCGATCTTCCTCGCCGTCTTTGTTGGTACCGACCTGGTTCAGGCCATCGTCAACATGGTTCCCGAGTGGCTGTCCACTGGTCTTAACGTTTCGACCAAGATTATGACCGCCTACGGCTTGGCCCTGCTGCTCACCATGATGATCAAGAAGGGTATGACTCCGTTCCTGTTCATCGGTTTCCTGCTCGCCGCTTACCTCAACCTGTCCGTCATCGCGGTCGCTCTGATCGGTGTGTGCCTGGCTGTCGTCTTCATGGGCTTCAAGTTCAACGGTTCCCATGCAGCCGCCGGTGTCGATTCCGACTACGATCCGCTCGAAGACGACGAAGACTAAGGAGGAACACACTATGGCAACCGCAACCAAGGACGTGTCCCTGAACAAGAAGGTCAGCCAGTTCTTCTGGCGCTCCTGGGCCATCCAGGCCTCTTGGAACTACGAGCGTCAGATGAACATGGGCTTCCTCTACGGCATGGTTCCCACGCTCGATCGCCTCTATCCGGATGAGTCCGACCCCAAGCAGCTCGCTGCTAAGAAAGAGGCTTACCACCGTCACATGGCGTTCTACAACTGCACCCCGCAGACGAGCGCTTTCATCCTGGGCCTCTCCGCCTCCATGGAGGAGGAGTACGCCAAGGATCCCGAGAACTTCGACCCCGATTCGATCAACGCGGTCAAGACCTCCCTCATGGGTCCGCTTTCCGGCATCGGTGACTCCTTCTTCCAGGGCACCATCCGCGTTATCGCCTTTGGCCTGGGCGTTCAGCTGGCTCAGCAGGGCTCCATCATGGGCCCGATCCTGGCCATGCTCATCTCCATCGTCCCCTCTGTGCTGATCACTTGGTTCGCAGCCAAGATGGGCTATCAGGGCGGCCACGAGTACCTGAGCAAGCTTCAGGGCGGCGACCTCATGGAGAAGCTCATGTATGTCTGTGGCATCGTGGGTCTTATGTCCGTGGGCGGCATGATCGCTACGCTGATCGGCGCCACCACCCCGCTGCAGTTCGCTGAGGGCACCGTCGTTATCCAGGACATCCTGGACGGCATGATGCCCCAGATGATCTCCCTTGGCCTCACCGGCCTTATGTACTGGCTCATCAAGAAGAACGTCAACACCGGTTGGCTTCTCGTGATCGCCATCGTGGGCGGCATCGCCCTCTCCGCGGCCGGCATTCTGGCCTAGTCGCGACCAAGCGCCTAACCGCTTTCCCCCGGGGGCCTGCCTGGCATCCCATACCCCAGGCAGGCTTCCATCCCCAAAATGCGACAATGGGACAGTCCCCTTGTCGCATCCTCAACGGACCGGCGACTCGGTCCAAACCACGGTAACCCTGCGAGCGCCCGGCAATGTGGCGCCGCAAAAATCGAAAGGAATGTGTCAGATGTACGAGATCGACCTTAACCTCCCTAAGCAGATCGTCGCTGACGTCCTGTCCAACCACGAGATCCACAGTGTCGCCTTCGTCGGCTGCGGTGCTTCCATGTCCGACCTGTACCCCGCCAAGTACTTCCTGGCCAACAACACGGACAAGCTGAACGTTCAGATCTTCACCGCTAACGAGTTCAACTACGACACGCCTTCCTGGGTCAACGAGCACACCTTCGTGATCACCTGCTCCCTCGGTGGCTCCACGCCCGAGACCGTCGAGGCCAACAAGACCGCCAAGAAGCACAACTGCCCGGTCGTCTCCCTCACCAACAAGGCTGGCTCCGCTCTGACCGTCGACGCCGACCACGTCATCGTTCACGGCTTCCACGCCAACTTCGCTGCCAAGTGCGAGAAGCCCGGCTATGCCATCGCTCTTGCTCTCGAGATCCTTCAGCAGACCGAGGGCTATGACAAGTACGACGACATGATCACCGGCCTCACCAACGTCTTCGATCTCTGCGAGAACGCTGCTCAGTCCTGCAAGAAGCTCGCCAAGAAGTTCGCTGAGGACTTCAAGGACGACAAGATGATTTACTTCATGGCCTCTGGTGCCTCCGAGAAGATGGCTTACTCTCACGCCGCCTTCCTGTTCACCGAGATGCAGTGGATCGACGCCGCCGCCTACAACACCGGCGAGTACTTCCACGGCCCGTTCGAGGTTTCCACCGAGGGTAAGCCCTACGTCTTCTTCATGTCCGATGGCGCTACCCGTCCGATGGACGCCCGCGCCCTCACCTTCCTTGAGCGCATGGGCGCCAAGGTCGCTCTGATTGACTCCAAGGACTACGGCCTGGCTGACGCCGTGCCCGCGAGCGTCGTCACCTACTTCAACCCGCTGCTGCACCTCGCCGTTATGCGCGAGTACGGCAACCAGATCGCCGAGGCCCGTCAGCATCCGCTGACCATGCGTCGCTACATGTGGAAGCTTTCCTACTAATCACAAGTAAGTAGACCTTACGGGTTGATTGAGAGGGGATGGGGTTTGCGCCCCATCCCCTTTTTTGCTCTGGGGAGGGCGTGTCTGTCGCGTCGCAAATCCCAGATAAAACCTACCAAAATAAACCTGTCCCTTTTTGGCAGGTGGGAGGAGATGCGTATGATCAAGGCAGTGCTGTTTGACATGGACGGCGTGCTGGTCGATACCGAGTGGTTCTACAACCGTCGTCGCGTGGCGTTTATGGAGGAGAAGGGCTTTCACTTTGACGAGATCCCCGATCTTTCGGGGTCTAACGAGCCCGCCATTTGGAAGTCGCTGGTACCTGACGATGTTGAGCTGCGCGAGCGCCTGCGCGTGGAGTACAAGCAGGTCTACAGCCCAGACCATCCCGTTCCGTATGCCGAGCTGCTCAACGAGCAGACGGAGCCGGTGATGCGCAAGCTGCACGAGCGCGGCGTGAAGTGCGCCATCGCAAGCTCGTCCTATCGCGAGCTCATTGACGAGCTGGTGGGGATTGCCGGTATCGCCGACGTGCTGGACTACACCATCAGCGGTCACGAGTGCAGTGCGTTTAAGCCCGACCCCGAGATCTACCTGCGTGCCATGGAGGCGCTGGGTGTGGAGCCTACCGAGTGCCTGGTTATCGAGGACTCGCCTTTGGGCATCGAGGCTGGCAAACGTTCCGGCGCCCGCGTCCTGGCACTGCGCCCGCACGAGGGCGTCAACCTCGATCAATCGCGAGCCGATGCCGTTATTGATAATCTGACCGACATTTTGGCCGCTTTGTAGTGTCAATCCGCCGCGAGAAGCACGGGTTCAAACGTTTTTTGCGGTGGACTGGCTCAATTTGGTTTCGATTTTATCCGTTTGGCTTCGATTCGGACTAAGTGAGTAGACTTTTTGGTGCAGGACGAGCACAAAGCGCATCTGCTCTAGTAAAACCGCAGGTCACAGGGGTGGCGGTTTTGGGTGTGCTCTGCAGGTCGCGTAAAGTCTACTCACTTGTAATTTGGGCCTTTGGTCGTGGGGTTGCTGGTCCCGCTTTGGTTGTCGAGAGAGGGTGAATTGAAGCGCCCCCGCACGCTCCATGCTACAATCGCGGACATACCCCACAACTACATCTGCCTTCGAAAGGAGCCTGCGTGGCGAACGCCATCGATCAGCTCACGGACCGAGTGCTCGTACTTGGCCGCCTCACCATCGTCCGCCGCGCTATTACTGCCGTGGCGGTCACGATTTCCGCCGTTCTCCAGACATTCCTGATCCAGGCGTTCATTCAGCCCGCCGACTTGCTTCCGAGCGGCCTCACCGGCGTTGCGGTCCTGCTCGATCGCGTTACCTCGCTGGGCGGCGTTCACATCGACATTTCGCTCGGTATGCTCGCGCTCAACATCCCCGTGGCACTCCTATGCTGGAGCGGCATCAGCAAGCGCTTCGTCATCTTCTCGATGATGCAGGTCGTGCTCTCGTCGCTGTTCCTCAACGTCTTTCACTTCGCTCCATTTTTGGGCGACAAGATCATGCTCATCATTTTTGGCGGCGTGGTCTCGGGTCTGGGCGCTGCCATCGCACTTAAATCCGGCGCATCCACCGGCGGCACCGACTTTATCGCGCTGTGGGTTTCCAACCACACGGGCAAGACCATCTGGGGCGTCATCTTTGGTTTCAACTGCTTTATCCTGGCGATCTTTGGCTTTATGTTTGGCTGGGACAAGGCGGCGTATTCCATCGTGTTCCAGTTTATTTCGACCAAGACCATCGACAGTTTCTATCGTCGCTACGATCGCGTGACGCTGCAGATCACGACGCGTAAGGCAGACGAGGTCATGACTGCCTACGTAAACCATTTTCAGCACGGCATTAGCTGCGCCGAGGTCGTCGGCGGATATAGCCGCGAAAAGATGTACCTGCTGAACACCGTTGTCTCGACCTACGAGAGCCAGGACATTATCAAGTTGGTGTGCGACGTTGATCCCGGCGCCGTGATCAACGTGTTCCACACGCTCAACTTTGTGGGCGGCTGGTGGGGCGGTCATGTCGACGAGCCCATGCCCACGGCCGTTCCCGATCCCGACAAGCCCGCACGCATGGCCAGCAGGCAGGCGCGCCTCAGCGAACAGGACAGCCTGCAGCAGGACGACGGCAAGTAGGGTATTGGCATTTTGCCGGCACGGCGCAATCCTGTCCGCTTGAGCCTCCCGAAAGCCTCGTTGCTTTCGGGAGGCCTTCGTTTGCCTAGATAAAACCTACCAAAATGAAGCTGTCGCTTTTTGGTAGGGAGGGTGTATCGTTTTTGATTATGATGTAAAATGAAACTAGACGTTATATACGTATTAGTTTTTTCGATATTTTGATAAGAGTGATCAGATATGCCCGCGACCAAAAATGCACCGCTTTACCAGCAGATTTACGACGAAATCAAGGATGCGATCGAGAAAGGTGCTTATGCACCCAAGGAGCGTATTCCGTCCGAGCTCGAGCTAGCCGAGCAGTACGAGGTGAGCCGCATTACGGTGCGCCGCGCCGTCGAGGAGCTGTGTTCCGATGGCTACCTGGTTAAGCAGCAGGGCCGTGGCACCTTTGTTTCCACGCCGCACATCAACCGTCAGTTCCACGCCTCGACGCTGCAGACGTTTACCGCGCTGTGTGCCGACAATGGCATGAAGGCCGGTGCACATGTGGTCGATCGCCAGATTGTTCCGGCGCGCCAAAACGAGATGGAGTTCTTTGGCCTGCAGAAGGGCGCGCTGCTGCTGCATATCAAGCGCGTGCGCACGGCCGACGGCGAGCCCATCTTTGAGGAGAACGTCTTTGTGCCGTTTGACGCCTACCGTGAACTGTTGACAGCCGACCTTGAGGACAAGTCGATTTTTGCCGAGGTCGGGCGTGTTGGCGGAACCCCGATTGTCTCGGCTGGCTACCGTACGGTCGAGGCCGTTCGCGCCAGCGCTGAGCAGGCGGCCGAGCTGGGCATCGCTCCGCACGATCCGCTGCTCAACCTGCGCGCCGGCTTTATCGGTCCCAATGGCGAGCCGGTCTTGCTCGGCAAACAGTACTACGTGGGCAGCCGCTACGTCATGGTCATATAAGTTACGCGGTTTTACCAAACCGCGTAACGGCTCGACGCTGCGCCTTTGGTTCCGCCGTTCTAACGAACGGCGGACCGGTCGACGTTGCAAACGCCCCTAAGCGGCAATCTGACGTTCAATCGTCGGTCGCGTACCGAAGTACGCTTCCCTCCTCTTTCACGTCACCTTGCTCGCTTAGGGGCGTTTTCGCTGACTTATGCTCAACCAGCGACGTTTCCGCGCTTGTCAAGAGATTAGTCGTTGGGGACGCTCTTAAACGACTGGTCATTCAAGAAGGTTCCCAATGACTGACCGCAGAATGAGCGTGGATAATCTCCCGTTTTTTGCTTGGTGACGGGCTCAAAGTGGGAAATTATCCACGCTCATCCTGAAAGTGTCCGAAAATCCACGCTCGTTCCCTTCGGATTGCATCGCCCGTGGCCGACAGCCGTGCGGCACCGGTCCGCGTGGCGGCGTATAATCGGCGGCAGATGATTTAGACGTTAGGAAACCATGACCGATAGCATGCAGCAGATGGCGCTCGACACGCTCGGCGCTTATTTTGGCTACACCTCGTTTCGCCCGGGACAGGACCGCATGGTCGATGCGATCCTTGCCGGTCGCGATGCGCTGGGTGTTATGCCCACGGGCGCTGGCAAGTCCATTTGCTACCAGGTGCCCGCGCTCATGCTGCCCGGCATCACCTTTGTGGTGAGTCCACTGCTGTCGCTTATGGAGGACCAGACCCGTGCGTTGCTCGCGGCAGGTGCGCGACCCAGCTATCTCAACTCCAGCCTTACTCCGGCCCAGCAAAACACTGTGCTCAAGCGGGCGCGCGAAGGCCGCTACCAGCTTATGTACGTGGCACCCGAGCGTCTGCTCGAGCCGCGCTTTTTAGCCTTTGCGCAGGAGGCCGCGGCGGACGGCGGCATTGGCGTGCCGCTCGTAGCCATTGACGAGGCCCACTGCGTGAGCCAATGGGGCCAGGATTTTCGCCCCGCCTACCTGCAGATTCGCGAGTTCATCGATTCCCTGCCGCAGCGCCCCATCGTGGCGGCCTTTACCGCTACGGCGACCGAGCGTGTGCGCGCGGACATTCAGCAGATGCTCGGCCTGCAAAATCCCGCGACGGTGGTGACGGGCTTCGATCGCAAGAACCTCTACTTTGGTTGCGAGGAGATGGGCGACAAGGCCAAGACCGCCTGGGTGCGCGACTATGTGATTGCGCATTCGGGCGAGAGCGGCATCGTGTATTGCTCGACCCGCAAGACGGTCGATGCGCTGGCAGGCGAGCTTGCCGAGGCGCTGGGCCCCAGCGGCATTCGCGTTGGCCGCTACCATGCCGGCATGGGCAACGACGCCCGCCGCCAAAGCCAGCGCGCCTTTATCGATGACGATATCCAGGTGATGGTTGCCACCAACGCCTTTGGCATGGGCATCGACAAGCCCAACGTGCGCTACGTGATCCACAACAACGTGCCTGAGAGCATCGAGGCCTACTACCAGGAGGCGGGCCGCGCTGGCCGCGATGGCGACCCGGCCAGCTGCCATTTGCTGTGGAACGGCAACGATTTTCGTATGCGTCGCTTTCTGATCGACCGCGGCGATGCTGCCGATGAGGCACTCGATGACGAGCAGCGCGCGTGGGCGCTCCAGAACCGTTATCGCCTGCTCAGCCAGATGGAGGGCTACTGCAATACCACCGGCTGCCTGCGCGAATACATGCTGCGCTACTTTGGCGACGAGGCCGCGGCCGAGCATGTGGCAGCCGCCGCGGGCGGCACGGCAGACGACGCCGAGGGCTGCGGCAACTGCAGCAACTGTCTCACGCAGTTCGAGGTCGAGGACGTCACCGATATGGCCCGCGCCGCTGTGCGCTATGTGGCCACGCGTCCCATGCGCTTTGGCAAGTCGCTGATCGCCGATGTGCTCCACGGCGGCAACACCGAGCGCATTCGCCAGACGCATCTGGACGAGGACTGCGGCTACGGTGAGTTGTCGAGCGAATCGGTCGGGCGCATCAAGGACATCATCGGCCAGCTGTGCGGCCGCGGTTATCTGGCCACCTCGCAGGGGCAGTACCCGGTCGTGGGGCTGGGTCCGCGTGCCGGCGAGGTCGAGGACGAGGCGTTCGCCTTTACCGTTAAGCGTCGCGCGTCCAAGCGCAAGGCCTCTGCCCGCGCCCGCCGTGCGGTGGATCTGCTGCGCGAGGAGGCTGAGCTGGATCAGCGCCCGCGCGTGGGTGACGATGCCGAGCTGTTCGAGCGCCTGCGTGCCCTGCGCAAGGAGATTTCGACCGAGCTGGAGATGGCGCCGTACATGGTCTTCTCCGACAAGGCCCTGCGCGGCCTGTGCCGTCTGCGCCCCCAGACGCGCGACGAGCTGATTCAGGTCAACGGCATTGGCGAGAAAAAGGCCGACGCCTTTGGCGAGCAGTTTATGACGGCGATCGAAGAGTTTGAGTCCGAGCATGCGCGGGATGGAGCGTAACGATGGCATTCGACGATAAAACCGAGCGCACTGAGGTATCCGCCGTGCCGCTGTACCAGCAGGTTATGGACGACCTAAAGGGCGAGATCGCGCGCGGCGTGTACGCATCCGGCTCGCGCATTCCTTCCGAGATGGAGCTCGCGAAGTCCTACGGCGTGGGACGCATCACCGTGCGCCGCGCCATCGAGGAGCTGTCGCGCGCGGGGTATCTCAACCGCCAGCAGGGGAGGGGCACGTTTGTGTGCGCGCCCAAGCTCAAGCGCAAGATTGTCCAAAAGGGTGACGTTCAGAGCTTTTCCGAGGGTTGCGCTGCCAACGACATGGTGGCCGGAGCACACCTGGTGTCGCGCACGGTGGTTGCGGCGACGCGCGAGGACGCGGCGTTTTTTGGGGTGGAACCCGGCTGCGAGCTCATCGTTGTCGAGCGCGTGCGCACGGCAGACGGCGTGCCCGTCATGCTCGAGAACAACGCCTTTGTGCTGGCCGACCATCCCTACCTGCAGACGCTTGCCGACAAGGACCTCACGGACAATTCCATCTTTGCACTCGTTGCCGAGCATTCGGGCCGCGCGCCGCTCAAGTCCGACCCTTGTACCGTGGAGATTGCGCTTGCCGATGTTCAGGCGGCCTCACTGCTGGAGGTGCCGGTCGGCGAGCCGCTGTTTTATATGGAGGCGTACTTTACCGATGAGGACGAGCGGCCCTTGCTGCTCGGACGCCAAAAGATCGTGGGCTCGCGCTACGTGTTCGACATCTAACGTCCACAGATAGAACAACATGGAACAAATTTGTCGCAATGGCTTCCACCGTGGCTGCTTGCGTGGTATATATAGAACAACATAGAATGACAGCAGGTACGAGCTGCCGTCGTTCAAAGCCGCCACACAAGGAGGAGCATCACCGTGAACGCACACGATCTGGTTCAGGAAATTATCGAGCGCAAGGGCAAGATTGAGAACGTCTTTTGGATCGCCTGCGGCGGTTCGATGATCGACCTGATGCCGGCCAACGAGCTGCTCAAGCGCGAGGCCACCACGTTTGCCTCGACGGTCTACACGGCGCGCGAGTTTTGCCTGATGGCTCCCAAGAGTCTTGGCGAGAAATCACTCGTCATCGCCTGCAGCCACAGCGGCAATACGCAGGAGGTCGTCGACGGTTGCGAGATGGCGCTGGCAGCCGGCGCCGAGGTCGTGGCCATGACCGACTGCGAGGGCTCCAAGATTGATAACGGCAAGTGGACCACCTGGGTCTATCCGTGGGGCGAAGGCGTGCCGCAGGCCGAGGTTCCGCAAGGCATCGGCGTCCTGATGGCTGCCGAGCTGCTCGACCAGCAGGAGGGTTACGAGGCACTCGCCGACATGTACGCCGGCCTTAAGCAGATGGATGCGCTGTTGCCCGCTGCCCGTGAGAAGGTCAACGCCGAGCTGGGCGATCGCTTTGCCGAGCTCTGCCAGCAGCATAAGTTCTTCTATATCCTGGGTTCCGGCCCCAACTTTAGCCAGACCTACGCCATGGCCATCTGCTCGCTCATGGAGATGCAGTGGCAGCACTGCTGCTATATCCACTCCGGCGAGTATTTCCACGGCCCGTTTGAGGCCACCGAGCCCGGCGTGTTCTACTTTGTGCAGCTCGGATCGGGCGAGTGCCGCCCCATGGAGGAGCGCGCGCTCGCGTTCCTCAACACGCACACCGATACAGTCATGGTGCTCGATGCACTCGAGTACGGCGTAGGCGAGGTGCCCGCCAGCGTGCGTTCGTTCTTGGAGCCGATCTTCTTCTACAACATGAGCTGCGAGCTGCGCGCCGCCCGCGGCAAGGTGTTTGACCACAGCCCCGAGGTTCGTCGCTACATGGGCATCGAGCAGTATTAGGTACCGGGAATTATCTTTTTTGACGGGGTCTGCGCTGCGCGCGGGCCCCGTATTGCGTTGTGGCGGCCGGATTCGTGTCTGCGCGAAAGCGAAGTTGAATACTTTTCCGCGAAGTGAACGACCTGTTTTGGACCCCCGAAGCATCCACACTTTTTGGCGGTAAAACTGCAGGAAAAACTCGACGAAACCGCAGGAAACAGCGCCTGAAAAATGTCGATGCTTCGGGGGTCCGATTTTGCTCGTTCACTTCGCGGAAAAGTATTCACCTTCGATTCGCAAGGGCACTGCGTGAGTCAAAAAAGCGGGCCGCGCCGGTAGTATTCCGGCGCGGCCCGCTTGGTATTGCGCTTAGATTCGCGAGATTGCGGCGATTGACGGCCTACTTTGCGTCGTAGGCCTCGGCGTCCCACCAGTCGAGCTGGGCGATGTTGTCGCGAATGTGCTGGCAGCTCTTGTGGAAGCCCTCGAGCTCGTGCTCGGACAGGTCCAGTGTGTAAACCTCCTCGACGCCCTCGGCACCGATCACGCACGGCAGGGAGGTAAAGATGCCCTCTTCGCCATACTGGCCGGTCATAAGCGTAGAGGCCGAAAGCACGGCGTGCTCGTTGTGCAGCACGGCAGCGCAGACGCGCGCGGCGGAGTTGGCGACGGCGTACTCGGTGCACTGCTTGCCCTGGTAGGTCACATAGCCGCCCTTGCGTGCAAGCTCCTCGACCTCCATGTGGTCGAAGGCGTACTTGTCGGGGTTTTCGGCCTGAAGCTCGTTGAGGCTCTTGCCGGCGATGGTCGCGGCCTTAAAGGCAGCCAGCTGGCTAAAGCCGTGTTCGCCGATCATGTAGGCGTCGATGGACTTGGGGCTCACGCCGACCTTCTTGGAGATCTCGGTGCGCAGACGGGCGGAATCCAGGCCGCAGCCCGAGCCGATGATCTTCTTGGGATCGTAGCCGGTCAGGTGCCACAGCTCGGTGCACACGACGTCGCAGGGGTTGGAGATGCTCACAAAGATGCCGTCGAAGCCGGCGTCGACGATGCGCTTGGCAAAGGTGCGGGCGGCGTCGGTGGTAAAGAACAGCTCGCCGTCGCGGTTGCCGGCGGCCAGCGCGACCTTGCCGGCGGCGTTGACGATGACGTCGCAGCAGGCAAGCTCCTCGTAGTGGTCGTAGCAGTTGACGATCTTGGTGTTGTACGGGACAAACGAAAGGGAGTCGCGCAGGTCCTGGACCTCGGACGTCACCTTGGCCTCGTTGATATCGCACAGGTACAGCTCATCGGCAATGCCCTGCATGAGTAGGCTGTTGGCGACATGTGCTCCTACGTGGCCCTGGCCGACCACACCGATCTTACGCGTCTGGTACATATATGTATCCTTTCGGCCGAGTTTTTCGCGTCGAACCATTGTAGCGTCCTGCTGCCACTTTGCTAGGCTAAAGCGCCGTAGATTTTTGGACATGCCTTAATCTCTACTTTTGGAGTGATCTGGGCCGCTGACGGCATCGCTGGGCGATGTGCTCGCGCGGATGGGGCCGGTCGTTGTACCATAGCTGTAACTGACTCGTAAGGAGCATCCATGCCCATTCGCATTCCCGACGCCCTCCCTGCCGCCGCGCAGCTCGAGAGCGAGAACATCTTTGTCATGACCGAGTACCGCGCGCTGCACCAGGACATCCGTCCGCTGCGCGTGCTCATCCTCAACCTCATGCCCACCAAGATTGCCACCGAGACGCAGATCATGCGCAAGCTCTCCAACACGCCGCTGCAGGTGGAGGTGGACCTGCTGCGCACCAAGACGCACGAGGCCACGCACGTGAGCGCCGGCCACCTGGAGACGTTCTATCGCACGTTCGACGACATCCGCGATATCCACTACGACGGCCTGATCATCACGGGCGCGCCGGTGGAGCAGATGCCGTTCGAGGAGGTCGACTACTGGCCCGAGCTCTGCCAGATCATGGATTGGTCCACCACGCATGTGCACTCTACGCTGCATATTTGTTGGGGCGCGCAGGCCGGTCTGTACCATCATTACGGCATCCAGAAGCATGACCTGCCGGCAAAGGCGAGCGGCGTGTTCGAGCATTATCTGGTGAAGCCGCAAAGTCCGCTGGTTCGCGGCTTTGACGACCGTTTCTATGCTGTGCATTCGCGCAACACCGATGTGCGTCGCGAGGACGTGGAGGCCGAGCCGCAGCTTGAGGTCGTGGCCGTGTCCGACGAGGTGGGCCTGTACATCGTCAAGTCGACCGACAGCCGTCGCTTCTTTGTCTTTGGCCACCCTGAGTACGATACCGATACGCTGCGCCTGGAGTACGAGCGCGACGTGAAGCGCGGGCTCAACCCTCAGGTGCCGGCGCATTACTTCCCGGGCGACGATCCCACCGCCGAGCCGCGCAACGTCTGGCGCAGCCAGGCTCAGCTGTTCTACACCAACTGGCTCAACTACTACGTCTACCAGACCACGCCCTACGACCTAGCCCGCGCCGGCGAGGAGCACTAGGCTGTCGGGAGGTGCGCCAGCCGTTGGGCGCTGATGATGTGGGGTAGCGGCAGGTCGTGGGCGTCGGTGGGAACGTGGTCGACACGCTGCTCGTCAAAGGCGATGCCGATGATTTGGCATGCGGACGAGAGCGTGGGCAGGTAGCGGTCATAGCCTGTCTCTTATACACATCTGACGCTGCCGACGACTTAATAGGTGTAG